>CAZRLV010000420.1:0-3231 GCA_964600955.1 uncultured bacterium | reverse complement strand
AATGTTTTCAGGCGAGTCACCTGGGTCAACTGCGCTTAAGGCGTAGTAATAAAAGACCGCTGTACTCAGGTCTTCCGCGCTGACGTCATCCACCAGAGTAAGGGTATCAGGAAACCCACTGGTTTGAATGCCACTTGGGAATTTAGTACTGCCATCATTTGGTGTCACTGTTTCCCATTCAGTGGCTACTGTACTGGCTGTATTACACCTCCAAACCATCCAGAAAACGCGTTTGTCTTTGCTTCCGGTGAGTTCTGAAGCATCCGATGTATTTGTAACACGAGCCCCATCAACACTAAGGGACACGGAGGTCGCACCCTTAACAGCCTGAAAATTTTGTATGGATGTTTCGAGGTTTGGCGGAACTATTGGAATATTGTCGCTGTGCCCTAGTGAGCCATCTAAACAACGGTTTCCTGTTGTGGGTAATGTGTCGGCGCCAAGTGACGCAACAAAGGTTAAGCTCCAAAGTGCAAAGATCAAGCATCTCATTTCGACTCCTTATGAAAGACCATGTAAATGACCCCTAAGATAATGACTCCGATTAATACGTAAAGTCCCTGGTTGATTTGTTTTGTTATAGGCTCTGCTCCCCCCGGAACCTCAGCGGCTTGAACAGCGCCGTGAGACTCTGGAGTAACCCCTCTGGGGTCGCCCACTTTATTTTTAGCTAATTCTGGTTGGCTTGAATCCATCTCGGTCCGCGACTCTCTTACGCGGGTTTCAGGAATCTGTGCGCCTACCTTACCTGCTCCTGCCGGGTTCGACCCCAGAGGTATCTCAGGAGCTAGCGTCACACCAGCTTTTGAACTGGCAACCTGCACCGGCTTGGTACGTTTGTAGATACGCGAAACAGTCTCTTCTATACCTGCATCCGTAAGGAGAGCTGGAACGACTGCACCATCTTCTGCCGTGGACGGAGATAGTGGGTTCCTTACCTGAGGATGCTGTGCGCTATAAAACGACCTTGATCCATCAAAAGAGGGAAATGAGGTGGCCAGCACAACCGTATTGGATAAAGGAACCCGACTTGACCGAGCCATTTGAGGTGGGTCTTCTACTGTCTCCTCAGGCTTACCCGCCGAAGTAGAAGTCTCTCTTACTGTCCTTCCTGAAATCCCACCATTGAAAACCATGTTTCCACTGACCTTTACATAGGCTTTCACCTGAAAGTAATAGGTCCCAGGGCCCTCAAGACTAGTAACCAACAAGGAGTTGTCCGTCAAATCGGTAGCCAAAGGCTTGTACCCATCGGCCCCCGTACAAACAGAAACCAAATATCCTTCTTGGTGAGAAACACCGGTCCAGGAAAGTAGAATCCCCTGGCTAGTATTTCGCACTGACAGACCTTTGCGAAATTCGGGAGGACTTGGCGGAAACGGGGGAAACGGATTGATCTCACAATCGGCAAACAGTCGTACCGAGAGCAAAAGATAAACTAAGATAAACCAGAACTTATTCATATTAATGCCCCGCAGAATTCACGGTGCCATTGGACCTTTGAAACGATCGGAGCGCACGCTGATGCGAACTATATCAGAGAGAGGTTAAGGGTATCAAGACTAGAAATTAATAAAAAGAAAATAGATTTTTTATCCCGTTATAGATACCGTGAAAACCGGGGTTACAACGATTAAGCCCTGTTTTAGATTATTAAAAGAACGATAAAACCATTATGGTTCACTTTTTTTGTCTATATTTGGTGTTTTTTGGGAAAAGAAAAGCCTCCCTCGGTGAAGGAGGCTGGTGGGCGGCTGAAGCTTGGTCTATTCCCCAATAGTGGGGCAACCAGGACAGGTGGGAGGAAAAAGGTCACTCAGGTTTACGTTCTGGGAGTTGACCTCAAGATCACTCAAAATGTAAACCCAGTAAGCTCTTCCTGAATCCAAGGATACGAGGGTGTTGGAAGACTCACCAGGGGTGAAACTCTGCCAGGAGGTGTCCGTGGGGTGAAACCCCCAGATTTTTCGAATTTCGTTGATATCCCCCGTCGAAAAATTGGCTTCATCCAAAAAATTATCAGAATCAAGAGGCACAGGCTGAGATGAATTTAGCCCTATCAACCTCCAACCTACCCCCTCCAAATTGAGGCTATAGCTGGAAAAATTAGTAGGTAAGGTCACATCGACGGCACGGTTCATTAACACCCAGTAACCTGCACCGGACTTTAAGGTATCAAATCGTGCGGCTCCTGTGTTGTCTTTCTCGGGCACAAATTGGCTCCAGCCGCCCAGGTGATCAAAGGTCCATATCTTGGCGATATCAGCCGAAACATTCACCCCCAGTGCAGTAAAATAGCTGGTCACATCTTGATCGCTGCTTAGAATCGGTGAAAAAAGATTCCAAGTTCCAACGAAAGAAAAGTCACCGGCAAAAACCGCTCCGGAAAAAATGGGTAATAAAAGACATAGCAAAAGAGACTTCATCGCGCTCCCCCTGTTTCAAGAAAAAATTCTATAGTTAGTCCTGCGGACAAGGGTTAACCTCACCCGATATCCTGGCTTCCCGAGACCAGTTCAAAATCCTCTTATGCGCTAGGGTTCATTGTAAGAGTTTTGTGATGGAACAGCAAGTCTCCAATTTGAATTTAATTGATTTTGCCCAATCATTTTAGACTTGACATGTAAACGAACAGGACTATAACCCCGTCCCTTCTCTTTGCAGTGAAATCCATAGTATCTGAAACCAGCGTAGGCTCGGTAGGCCAGGCTCTTAAAAAGTATTTTCAGTAAAGCCCTGCAGGAATGCGCTCATTTCATCAGGGCTTGAGAGCATCAAGCCCTTTTTGATCAGGGCCGAGTTCTTTAAACTTGATTCTACATCTCCGGGCCAAAAAGTTGCCGGAGTACGTAGGATTTTATACCCGAACAAACTAAACCAGCTCTCTATACGCCTTTCTTCTGGCAAAATAAGGTTTAACAGGTCAAATTGCTTGGTAATGCAGGAGTTGTTGATGCTGTGATACGTTGTCCGCCGATTGGTTTCAAGATCCATGGATTCCTGCAAAGCCTTCATAAGAAATGCCTTTTTCTGATCTAGACTGAGTTCAAGGTCGAAAATCTGCACATATCGATAAGTAATCATGGCCTTGTTCATGACGTCTGATAAAGAACCCAGGATATAAGCAGACCCGTAATCCCCCATGATTCCGCGCCAGATACTATAGCGTACCCCCTTGTCGCGCATGGCCTCATAAGAGAAAACGAGAGAATTAGTCTCACCCTCAGGAGT
>CAZRLV010000419.1:0-3239 GCA_964600955.1 uncultured bacterium | reverse complement strand
CTCCTGGGTTTTGAAATTCGTCATCTGAATGAGGCTATGGACCCCCTACTATTTTTGGACCGCAGGGGGGCAAAAATTAAAAAGAAGGCCAAGGAAAATGAGTGAACACCTCTTCTACGGGGGCGAAATTGTCCATGAAGGAATCTTTGTTTAACACCCACTCCCGCATATGACCGATGGTTTTATTCTGGTTTTAAACTCAGCCAATTGGCCCATAAGAGACCAGATCATTCGCAGAATTTTTGAAACGGTGTCCCCCTCCTTCAAGCCTTTCTGTCCTGGCTTCGATTCCACCCTCCCTCCTGAAGCTGCCCGGCTTGAATACGCCGAGCAGTTAAACAAGCTCTTCAAAAACAACGGAATGGCACAAGTAAAAGTAAGAATTGAGAAGGGGGGGGAGTGACTCAAATTCTTCTTTGTATTTGCCCCTCCTGGGGTGTTGAACTCCCACCGCTAAACCTTGCTTTACTCAAATCCGCTCTAACTCAATCCGGCATCAAGTCCAAATGCCTTGACCTGAATCTGCAAACTTATCTCAATTTTTCAAGCAAAGACCTCTGGAACAAAAATAGCCTGCGTTTTTGGACGATTCCTTCTTTATTTGAAGCCCATGTTCTGCCTAAAGCTCAAGACATCCTTGAGGAACTCAGTGATTTTCTTGCCTCGCACGAGGCCCCCTATCTGGGTTTTTCAGTGCTAGACTCCAATATCGCGTTTACCAATCATCTCATCACCAGAGTTCGCAGCAAGTGTTCAAAACCGATCCTTGCCGGAGGGCCTGAAGTTTTTAGTAAACATACACGTGTAAAACTTGGTCCTGAGTTCGATTTTTTCTTAAATGGAGAGGGTGAAGAAGCCCTGAGCCAGTGGGTGCAATGGATGAATAGTGGGCAAAAAGGACCCACTCCCAAAGGCATCCACGCAACACGTGACGGACTCTTTCGCGACCTGCCCTTTATCATAATGCAAGATTTGTCCGCCTACCCCTTCGCAGATTTTTCGGATTTTCCAAAGCAGGGCTATCAGGAAATGGCTCTGCCTGTAATTGGCTCTAGAAGCTGTATTTTTAAATGCCGGTTTTGCACAGATTATAAAACTATGGGGGGATTTCGAGCGCTTAGTTCTGAAAAACTTTATCTTTCCCTGAAAGCCATCTTCAACCTCGGGTACCGCAAAGTCTGGTTTAATGATTTGCTGATTAACGGGATTCTCAAACAACTTAAATGGGCGTTCAAAAAACTTGAAACACTGGATGAAACGCTAGAGTGGATTGCCTTAGCCACCCCTAATCATCAACTCAAGGCTGAAGATCTTGAGTTTTTCAAATCTCATGGACTAAAGACCTTAAATTTAGGACTTGAGAGTGGGGCAGAAAAAATTATGCGGGCCATGCGCAAGGGCTTCAATCGCGAGCAAGCCTCGCAAGCCCTAAAGCGCATTCATAATGCAGGAATCAACACCCAAATCAACCTGATTTTGGGTTTTCCGGGAGAGTCAGAGCAGGATTTTCTGGAGACATTGAAATTTATGGAAGAGAACAAAGCCTATATCAGCGGATTTACATCCGTAAACACCTGTATTCTTCTACCAGATTCTGAGATCTATGAGAATCGTGAAAAATATGGAATCCATCTACCCCAAGACAAGGACCCCACCCAATGGGCCCAGGGAGCCGAAAACACTCCCGCAATTCGAGAAAATCGCCTAAAAAGAGCCATGCAATGGATGCAGGACAATCACTATGAAATCTATTCATCGAATAGGTCTTAAGAAGATAGGCTTTGAGGCTGTAGGTTAAGAAAGGCGGTTAGGCTGAGGGCTGTATCAAAGCCTTCTCCTCTCCTACCTCAAAGCCTAAACCCTTTAAAGCCTTTCAGCCTTTCCTCATCTTTTCCCCCGTAGGGACTCGAGGGTTTCGAGGTCTAGATCGGCTTTGCGTTGTTTGAAGATCTCATACATCATCAGAGCAGCCGCTACCGAAATATTATAACTTTCGGCCATACCAACCATGGGAATATAAAGATTGAGGTCTGAGACAGTTTGTAGTTCTGGAGATAATCCTCTACTCTCTGATCCGAGCATCAATATTACCTTGGGTGGAAATTCATAGCGGGTCAAATCTTTGGCTCCACTAACCTTTTGAGAGGCTAGAAAGGTATAGCCCTGCGCTTTCCTGGCCTGCACAAAGTTCTGTAGATCTTCAATGGGATTGTAGTGCATCCACCGCACAACACCTGCGCTCGATTTATGCCCCTCGCGCACCAGGGCGGGACAGGTATTATAGCTGTAGTAGAGATGAATCGTGGAAATCCCCAGCCCATCAGCCGTGCGTGAAACTGCAGCCACATTATGCGGGTCCCAAACATTATCAATCAAAATCTCTATATTCGAGATCTTATTTTTATAATAAAACTCTGTGAGCTTTTTACGCCGAGAATTCATAGATCACAGGATAGCATGGCGAATAGAGGTACTGACATAGACTAGACCTTCTTCCCAAGATAACCCTGGATCAAACTACTAAAGGGCTTTAAGGTTCAGATTTCACCGATCATGAGCTATGAGGAACGCGATAATCTGGACTCCTGCGCCTGGAAATCCATTTAATTTTAAAAGTTTTACAAAAACCCTAAAGTCTGGGGTTTAATTTGTCGATAGAATTAAAGAAGCCCCAAAATTTAGGTTTCCTGAAAAAAACAGGCTCATAGTTGTTTTAGGTTGAAAGTGGTCGCTTTTGTCCGATTTTGACCTTTTATTAACTTTGAACTAGCCTCAGTCCATTCCATATTCTTTCGCAGTCTTCCGACACCTCAAACAAGAGAACCTCTATTTAGAGCTTTTGTTCTAGATAGATGCATGGTATCTGGTTTTTTAATCCACAGTTACAGATCCCTTGTGTAAGGAAACCGATCCGGCCAGCTTGGTTTGTCCAGGTTGACCGGGACCCGAGCAGTGATGTCCGGGAAATGACCAGGGAAGGTCCATGGGTTTGAACATAGGCAATAGCCTTGAAGCGTTAAACGTACGGGGTGCCCTCAGAAAGCATGAGGGCGCCTTGGCGCGCTCCATTGAACGATTTTCATCCGGCTTAAAAATCAATCGAGGCGCTGATGATCCGTCGTCTCTTACCGTTTCTGAAAAATTCCGTGGGCAGATTCGCGGGTTGAATCGGGCTTCATCCAATGCACAGGATGGAATTTCGCTCATTCAAACAGCCGAACAATCTCTGTCCGAGAATC
>CAZRLV010000418.1:0-3242 GCA_964600955.1 uncultured bacterium | reverse complement strand
TGGATTTTCTGAGGTTATTGGTCCAGTAGGTCATAAGGATTGCCGCAAATTTTGGGAAGAATGTCATCGCAGAAATCCGATAGTGCTCCACGCCAGCGAGAAATTATGCCCCCTTGGGGTGACCAAGCGGTTTTTCTTCAAGTACTACTTGAAAAATCAAGTGAGTAAAACAAAGCAATATGACAAAGATATTCGATATCTTGAGTCCTATCCATCGCTAGAAGAAATCTCCCTGAGCAGATTCAAGGAAGATGTACGACGATACCAGGGCAAAAGCGAACACGCCAGCGAAATACTGAACCTGTCGACTTCTCTGGTGGATGCTAGCAACCGCTTACTTGATGATAGAGCCCGTGAACATAAAGCCGTGCTTGAAGACAGACTTTTCTCAAAACATCGATGGATCGAAAGAGACGACACAGAGGAAAATTTTCAGCATCTAAAGAACTTCTGGCGGCTCTCCCATGTCTTTTTTAATCGAGATCGCTTTAAGACTTCACTCAAACTAGAAACTGCTGAGAACTCTAACCTTGATTTCTGGAAAGATACCATTGTGGTGGGTGAAGATTTTAAAAAGCTTTTAAAGAAACTCAACAAGGAAGTTAGAGAATTCCAAAAGGAGCTGTCTTCTGGAAAATTTGAAGAATCCAGCGAGTCATTGCCTTTTCACTCACTCGGTAAATACTACGCTATTTTATTTTTTGATGGCGATGAGCTATCTAAATGGCTCCAGGGGCATTCGGTTAAGGCCTTGCCTCACACAGAAGCCATCCACCCTAGCATTCGTGAACCCTATAGGCGGCTCATGCAAGAGCATTTGAGCGATGAGGACTTTTCGACCATGGAAAAGTTCTGCGCAGTTACTCCAGCCTACCATAAAGCAATAAGTGAGGCGTTGGCCAATTTTAGTCTTAACGTAGTGAAAGAAATTGTGGAAGACCATTACCATGGTCGACTTATTTTTGCTGGCGGCGATGACGTTTTAGCGATTTTATCGCCTGAGTCAGCTTTTCACTGTGCCAAGAAAATTCGCGAGATTTTCGGTCAAGATTTTATGGAAAAAAAGCTGGGGAACAAAACTGCCTCCACAACCCCATTATTGATGGGGAAAAACGCTAGTGGCTCTGCTGGAATCATCTTCAGTCCACTGAAATACCCTTTCGGCTACGCCCTTGAAAAAGCCCGTGAGGCAGAACAGTCCGCTAAAAACTTCACGCGCCACTGCCAAAAGACAGACACCGAAATTACTCGAAATGCTTTCTGCATAGATCTCCTAAACATGTCTGGAGAAAGCCTATCCTTCCAAGGCGACTGGACAAGTGGCTTTGAAGAATTTGTGCATGTGTTTTTAGAAGCGTTTAATACCTCACTAAGCGAGAAATTTCCCTATCTCCTAAGACAAGCACTAAGCGGAATCAAGCGATTTGATGATGAATCTTTCTTGGAATTCTTGGAGCTAGAGGTAAAGCGTATTCTCAATCAGCAGGAAGGTAGTCAAGAAATCGACAAGGAAACCAGGGCAAATTTAATGTTGCGAACAAAAGAGCTATGGCAATCAGACCTATTAAAACCTGCCCCCAAAGAAGAAAAAACAAGGTTTGACCGATTTCTTGATTTTTTCAATTTTGTCCTGCGTCTGCATCGTATGGGTAGGGAGGAATAAATAATGAAAGCCTTTTTAATCAAACCTCAAGGATCAATGTTTTTTCGTGAGTCTCGGCCTTTCGACAGCCCCATGAGTCAAAAAAGTCGTTTTATGCCTTTTCCATCGGGTTTGTATGGTGCCTTACGTACTGCTATTGGTGAAGCTTCTGGAATTGACTGGGTAGATTTCAGCCAGGGCAAGCACGACGAAAGACTAAAGCGTATCATCGGAGACAAAGATAATTTTGGTAGCCTCAGGCTTCAGTTATTCCTGCCCTACTCCCTTGAAATCAAAGAACCTCTATTTCCGGCGCCTTCAGATCTGATCCTTAGTAGCGACAACGAGAGTGCAAAACCTAAAAAACTGACAGAAGGCAATGCGTCGATTCTAAAACCTCAAAAAAGAGATAATCCCTATGAATTCTGTTGCGAGTCTTTTGAGTGGAAATCTAGATTCAGAGTCCATCAGAAACTTGGGGATGGATTTGTTAGCCAAAGTAATTTTTACCGCTACTTAAAAAATAACGACGATGATTGGTTTTTCAAAAGAGGCAGAGATTTCTTCTATATTGAAGATCTCGCAAAATGGGAAAGTCGCACGGGAAATGAGATTGACCCTAAAACGGGACGCACTAAGGATGGACAACTCTACAACCTTAGCCTGGTAAAACTCCAGGAGCAATTCAGTTTTTTTTGCCAGGTGGATGGCGATGATGGGGCCATGGACAAAGTCCAATCCATACTCCTCGGCGGTGAAAAACACCGCTGTTTTCTGGAACCGACAAAACCTGTCGAAATCCCTGGAGGATTCGGTAATAAAATGCTGCTTTTGAGTCCTACTGAATTCAGCCAAGAAGGCAAAGCGCTGATCGAAAGTGCGGCACTTGGATTGGTGGAAAACACCGTCAATTTGGCTGGATATGACTTGGTGAAAAACCAACCTAAGCCGCTACGAAAAATGCAACCAACGGGAACAGTCTACTGGTTTGAAAATCAACTCACCAATTTAGATAGTTTAATAACAGAAGAGGATTACAAACAGGGTTTGGGTACCCAAGTGATTTGTGGAGGAAATTAAATGAATGAAAAAATAACCTTATTTATTTCAGAGAGTCCCGTGCATGTGGGGTGTGGTCAAGCTATGGAGGCGGTAGATTTGCCGGTTATCCGAGAGAGAGCCACGAGCTACCCCTATATTCCTGGAAGTTCAGTCAAGGGTGTAATGCGCGATGATTTTCGTAAGAGAACGCCTAAGCATGCCCCTGAAAAAGGAGGTCATAAAGAACAAGAATGCAAACTATTTGGCGACCAGGATAGGGCGGGAGAACTACTGATTGGCGACCTGAATCTACTCTTTTTTCCTGTACGTTGTTTTGAGACTGCCTGGGTCTGGATTACGTCACCCGACCTTCTTCGTCGCTTTACAGATGTACAAAAGCGCTTGGGAGTCAACATTGAGAGTCCATCTATAATTACACTTGCCGATGGCGAAATGCTAGCCCTGAATGGAAAAACAAAACTACATCTTGAGGAGTTCTGTTTTGAGCAAGGCAATGCGCAATCTGATACCGCATTGAAGCTTTGTGAAAACCTTGAAC
>CAZRLV010000417.1:0-3252 GCA_964600955.1 uncultured bacterium | reverse complement strand
CCCTGCAACTCTTGATGGATCTCAAATCCAGGTTCTCCAAAGACTCCTCCTACCAAGTTTCTTTGGATGGGGAAAACTTAGAGATGAGAGACTAGGGACAGAGCAAAAATTCGTCGATACTATACCCTATGGGTGTAACACGAATTGAGAAATACCTAAGAGACACCCGAACTCCGGTCTATACCGTCCTTTACGTGGTTCCTCTCTTTCTGGTTTATGAGGCCCTGGCCCTCACTTTGCACACGTTTCAAATCACGACTCTAAGAAACGGTGCCGACGTGATGCTAAGAAATATGGCCGCCGTTTTTGGACTCAATAATTTTCCCATGATTGTCTTTGCCATCCTTTTGGTCCTGGCAATTGTGGCAGGCTATTACAAAAAAAAGCATTCCATCCAGGTCAGCGGGGGCTTTTTTATTCTCATGTTTTTAGAGTCGATTCTCTATGCGGTCATGATGGGAGCCATCGCTCTGAACGCCACTAACTTTTTTCTAAATATCCCTCAGACCTTTGCTCTCTCCATTTCTTTGTCATCCACGGACTTTTGGGTCAATATCATGCTCTCTTTTGGTGCTGGAATTCATGAGGAGTTTTTCTTTCGTTTTGTTCTGATTTCAGCCTTGCTGGAGGCTAGCAGGCATATCCTGAAGGGCACCCGGGGCTCCGGGATTCTTTCCTGGAACGCGGTTTTTGCTCTGATACTTTCTTCTGTCATATTTTCCTGTTTTCATTATGTCGGTGAATATGGGGATGTCTTTCGTTTGGACTCTTTTATTTTCAGGATGATCAGCGGGCTTTATTTATCCTTGATTTATCTTTTGCGCGGCTTTGGGGTTTCGGCCTGGACCCATGCTCTCTATGATGTATTCCTTCTGACCGGGTTTTTGGAATGAGGCCTGAAGCCGGACCCAGAAAGCCCCTGGTCAAGGATCTTCTGGGACAAAGCCAATTTCGCTACCGTATTCTGGAGGAGAATTTTGAAGCCTCGCAACTTCCTGGTTTAACCCAGAGCGAACTCTCGATTCTTCATCCGGCTGACCTGGCCGAAAGCCTGGAGCAATTGCCGGTTCAAGACCGAGTGCAGATTCTTAAATCCCTTAGCGATGAACACGCAGGCGAGGTGCTGGCTCGCCTCGATGAAGAGGTTTTTCTTCCGGCCACACGTGCCATGGGAATCGAGAAACTCTCGCAAATTCTGGGAACCATGGCGGCCGATGAAGCGGCCGATGTTTTGGGGGAGTTTCGCGAAGAGCGCATGGACCACGTGCTGGGGTCCATGGAAGAAGATCTGCGCAATGAAACCATCGAGCTTCTTTCCCATGAAAAACATTCGGCCGGCGGGGTCATGGGCAAGGAGTTGGTGGATTTTTATCCGGAAATCACGGTCATAGAGGCTTTGGATATTCTAAGAAAGAAATTTGATTCCTCGGATTTTCTAAATTATGTCTATATCACCAATGCTAATCAGGAATTGATCGGAGTAGTCACCCTAAAGCACCTGATTCTCTCGTCTGTGGATAGCACCCTGGGAGAGTTGATGATTAAAGATGTTGTGCGGGTGCAGCTTGACGAGGATCAAGAAAAGGTAGCTCACCTAGCCAGCAAATATGATCTTCAGGCGATTCCGGTGGTGAATGAGCAAAATCAACTGGTGGGAATTGTGGCGCCCGAGGAAATTACGGAAATTATTGAGGATGAGCATGAGGAAGATATCCTCAGAATGGCCGGGCTACATGAAGACACTAGCTCTCAGCGAGATTCCCTGCGAGCCGCTATGTTTCGGTTTCCCTGGCTGATCGCCACCGTTTTTGGCGGATTGGTAGCCGCCGAGATTATTGAGTGGAATAAGGACATGAGTCATATCTGGCTGCTCTCCTTCAGTCCCTTGATTTTAGGCCTGGCCGGAAATGTTGGAATTCAAAGTTCCACGATTATCATTCGCACTCTCTCGTCCTATCAATACACCCGTTCCTTTTCAGTCAAAGATTTTCTAAGAGAAACTTATACCGGGGTATTGCTGGCTATTGCCTGTGGGTTGACTCTGTCCCTTTTGATCACAGTTTTGCAAGGCACCTTTTATAAAGGGCTTGTGCTAGGAGCATCGCTGTTTTCGGTGATTATTCTTTCGGCGCTTTGCTCGATTGCCATTCCCCTGATTTTCAATCGCCTGAAAATTGACCCCGCCGTAGCCTCGGGTCCCCTGGTGACCACCCTCATTGATGTCTGCGGATTACTGCTCTACTTCAACTGCGCCTACACCATGCTCCAATGGTTTCCAACCAGCTAGTTTCCTATGGTTTTCTATAAGACTTTTCCGCTGTAAGCTTGATTTCACCCTTCCAGCTCGTCAAGGGAAATACCAGGGATCTGAATTTTAATTTCTGTTTTACCCCAGGTAATCAAGGCGGGCTAAAAATGGTCTTGCATTTTCGACATGCTTATAGAATGTCCTTGATGGCCCTCTTTTCCAAACTAGCAACCCCCTTCAATGGCTCAAGCTTCTCTTCTGGAATTTGAATCAGGAAAAAGTCATCCCCATTCTATTGGTAAATTCGGGCAGCCTTTCTTCGCTAAATAGGGCTGTCCCAAGAGTTATGAGTATGCACAAAGATAGTAGGAATAGAGCGTTCATAATTTCCTCATAGATTGAACATGCTAGAATAAAAACCAGAGAAGATCTAATGGAAAATATCTTTTGTTTCGGTCAGGATGATTTAGCACCGTTGAGCAAGTCCGCTCAAGAGAGAACCCTGGTATTTACCAATGGCTGCTTTGATATTTTGCATGTAGGCCATGCGCGCTATTTACGAGAAGCGTCCAGGTTGGGTGATGTCCTGGTGGTTGGGATCAATTCAGATGAGTCCGTGCGTCGCTTGAAAGGCCCAACTCGACCTGTGGTAGGTGAACAGGACCGCGCCGAAATGGTTTTGAGCCTCAAAGGCGTGGGTTTTACAGTTATTTTTGATCAAGACACCCCCTATGATTTGATTCAGGCTCTACGGCCCCAAATCCTGGTTAAAGGAGCCGACTGGGACCCCAAAAACATCGTAGGCGCAGATTTAGTTGAAGGCTGGGGCGGCGAAGTAAAAACCATCACACTGGCCAAGGGAAGATCAACTACAGCGATTATTGAAAGGGCGGGGAGAGAAGAGGAGGGAAGGAACTAGAGAACTATCGGAACTAAAGAACTATAGAATAAGAAAAGGGAGGGGAGTCAGAGGAATGAAGATAAGGGCTTTTTACGACCATTTG
>CAZRLV010000416.1:0-3255 GCA_964600955.1 uncultured bacterium | reverse complement strand
CATCGGCACTGCCATGCACAATAAAACAGGAACCATTGATTCCAAGTAACGGAGCCCCCGAGTGCTCAGGACTTGAGGGATTAAAAACCTGGAGCTTGTTAATAAGAGACATAACGGCAGGCAAAGACTGCAGTTCATCACCAGCCAAAGAGCTATGAACTAGCTTTAGAAGTGAACCAGTCACCCCTTCTGCTGTTTTAAGCAAGATATTTCCCGTAAACCCATCAGTGACAATCACATCGCATTGCCCGGATAGAACCTGGTAGCCTTCGACATTTCCTATGAAATGCAGGTTAGATTCACTCAAGCGCTGATGAGCCTCAAGCGTTAATGCGTTTCCCTTCTCAGCCTCTTCACCATTGGAAAGCAGTCCGATAGAGGGTTTTTTGACCCCAAAGACAGCCGTAGCGTAAACAGAGCCCATCAAGGCAAAATTCATTAGATTTTCCGCGCTGCAGTCCACGTTGGCACCCACATCTAGAATAATCGTTCGTCCGCCCTTAATTCCAGGGAAAACCGAGGCTATTGGAGGTCTTTTGATGCCTTGGATGCGGCCAAAGGTAAGTAGTGCTGCCGCCATGCAAGCCCCGGTATTTCCGGCAGATACCAGAGGAATCCCCTTTTCTTTAGCCAGACGGGCTCCCACCATCAAAGAAGATTCAGGTTTTTTTCGAACGACATCGGCTGGAGACTCGCTCATCGTCACCTGGTCAGGGGCATGCACAACCTCAAGCCCCTTGACCCCCGCAACGTGGGGGTCAAGGTCATCTTGAGGACCCACCAGGTAAACGTAGACACCTTCACCCGCAGCACATATTGCCCCTTGAATGATCTTCCCGGGGGCAAAATCTCCCCCCATGGCATCCAAAACAATGGCCATAGAATCAGCTCTTTTTATCGATTTTTATCAAGCCTTCCTTATAGGAACGCAAAAGCTTACGAGGGACTTGAACTCCCTCTTCTCCCTTTAAAGGCACGAGGGAAGGCTCCTCCATCTTTATATGTGCTCTGCGACTGTTTCGATTGGCTCGAATTGTTTTTCGCTTAGGTACCGGCATGATACTCTCCTTGAATTTAAACCCTGATTGAAATGGGTTAGTAAATCATATCAATAACTCGACTGAGTTGCTCTAATGACTCCAAACGGAAGACCTTTGTATTTTCACGCCTTTCCGGTGACTTCACAAGATAGAGAACGTTTTTTTCTAGTCCATCCTGATCCATAAATACGATCTGAAACTTCATTAAAAACTTTTCCTGAATCAGGGATGCCACATCATTGTCATCTTCGAGATGGGCTGAGTCTACCTCAAGAATCGCACAGGAATCATCGGATAAGACCTTGTGAATCATTGAAAGATACTGCTTCATTTCGCGGGTATTGAAGCCTGAGAAATCAGCCATAACAAGACTATACATCTCGTCGATTAAAAGATCGGATTCCTCGAGAGAATTGGCGCACTCGGTCAGTGCAATGTCAAAATTATTCAGCTGTAGGCCCAGCCTGGTCCCGCGCATGATAAATTCTGACTGATCCATCCCAACGATTTGTTCATCGCAGAAGCACTCAAAGGTTTCTGCATCCTGGGCGTTGTCCTTTCTCAGGCTTTTCTTGAGGCGCTTCAAAACTCGAATTAAAAAGTCTCCCCGTCCACAGACCGGGTCGAGCATAATATGGTCCAATCTGGGTCTGGCCAAATCCACCATAAATTTGGCAACTTCCATATTGGTTGCCTTATAATCTGTAACCTTAAAAGGCAGATGCCGACGCATACACTCATCAAAGCGCTCAGGGTTCAAATCCTGCAAGGCTCCATCATGATCCGTAAGCTCCTTCAAATAGGCCCCAAGCTCCTCAGGTTCGACTGAAGTCTCATCCAGATCAAAAGGCTCTTCTTCTTGAACCGCCCCTTTGCGGATCACTGTACTCTTGCGCTTAACAAAGGGCAGGCCCTCCACCTCCTCAAAACCATCATCCTTCTCAGGCTGAATCATAGCTTGAACCACATCACCCAAGGTACGAAGTTCTCCCTCCATGGTACCGGGCTCAAATGCTGGAAGCTCAGGGGCTTTGGGTATATCTTCAATGGACTCTTGAGATTCTTGTGCCACTGCGTCCAGCTCGTCCTGCTTTTGCTTTAAAGCCTTCTGACGCTCGGCCTCTTCTTTTTTGGCTGCCTGTTTTTTCAGCCTTTCCTCACGTTTGATTTCTCGGATTTCATCCAAACTGTAACGGGACCGCTTAACTCGATCACGCGTCACCGTAAAACGTAAGTCCGCCTCCAGAAGTTCCTGAATATTGGTTAATGGATACGGAACCTCTAAATGCTCTTCTCCAATTTCACGTAAAGTTATGGGTTTCCCTTCAGCCTCCAGCGTCTTAAACACCTTGTCCAGAATCCCCTTGAGCACATCAATCTTGCGAATCTTTCTAACCAACTTCGGGAAAGCACTGTATTTTCCATCTGTGCCCATGCGAAAGCGCGGATCTTCATCAAGCATAACAATGGAGCTTTTGGCTTTCTTTTTAAATTTGGTCGTCAACTGCTTGGCGACTTCATCAAAATCAAGCCCATCGTTTCCATTTAAAACAAAAAGAGCAAAAGCATAGTCATTGCAAAGCTCCCATTCCTGAAGAAAATAATATTCCTCTTTTCCCAGAAAAACCTTGCGAAAGCGTTCATCGTGATCAAGTCTAAGGGGGATATCCGAAGGATGCAGAGAAGCCTTCAGTGCAATATGCTCGGTAAGCTCGTCATAGGTAAGAGGCTTCCCACCTTTCTCCAACACGGTTTTGGCGTAATTTTCCAAATTTAGAAATAAATCGGATAACGCCCAAGTATCTTTACCCTTCTCTTTAAAACACTGGCTTTTCTTGAGTGTTGGAAGAACATACTCGGCTTTCACTTTGTAGGCCGATTCCAATTTGAGGAAGGGGATCTCCTCTTGAATGATTTCAGTCAACTCCTGACCGGTGGCTGACTCCTTACCCATCAAGACCTGCAGAAGAACAGACTTGTAGTTCTTGGCTACGAAACGATCCTCTTTTTTGCTAGCTTTTGGCATTGAAAACTCCCGATTAAAAAAAGAAACCCCCTAAACTGGTGGGGAATTTTTCCACCAGGGGGCATTTAACTAATGCTCTGAAGAACGCACCATTCTACCTCAAGACTCGAAAAACGTCAACCATGAGGGTGAACAATCACAGGGCGATTGCATCTAAATCTTCGTGTTTAATGTAATTTTTTAATTGGT
>CAZRLV010000415.1:0-3266 GCA_964600955.1 uncultured bacterium | reverse complement strand
CGGATTAACTTAATGACATTGGGATGGGGGGCTGGAATGACGGGGGATGGAGCCAGGGACTCGGACGAGCCATGCCTCGCACCCTACTTGCCTTTGGGTGATCCATTGGTGACAGAAACAAAGGAGGTGGAACCTGAAACGCGCGGGTAATCTGATTGAGAAGATCTCTTCCGCTCCCAATCTTCATCTGGCTTTTCTCAAAGCCTGCCGGGGAAAGCGCGGCAAGAAGGGGGTCATAGAATTTCTCAACGATTTCGACAAGAGTCTCAACCTTCTCGGGGAGGAACTGTCTACAGGTCGTATGGACTGGGGAACCTACCATCAGTTTCAGGTTCATGACCCCAAACCCAGGATGATCTGCGCCGCGCCCTTCCGCTCGAGAGTCGCCCAGCACGCTATCATGAACCTTTGCGAGCCGTTCTTTGAGTCCTACCAGATTTTTCACAGCTACGCCTGCCGCAAGGGGATGGGCCAGATCAGGGCGATCCGACAGGCTATGAAAAACTCACGGGAGGGCCATTGGTACCTGAAGCTCGACATAAGGCGCTATTTTGACTCCATCGACCACAGAGTATTGAAGAACCTGCTTCAAAGGCGCTTCAAGGACAGAAAGGTGCTCAGTCTGTTCGATTCCATCATTGACAGTTACGAAGTAAAACCGGGCAGGGGCGTTCCCATCGGAAATCTCACGAGCCAGTTTTTCGCCAATCATTATCTCGGCTTATTCGATCATTTCGTATTTGAGGAACTGCGCCACAGGAAATATCTGCGCTACATGGATGATTTCGTGCTTTTCTCAGAGAGCAAAGAGGAATTGAAGGAGCGTTTGAAAACAATCAGAACTTTCCTGGCGGTTAACCTGGGTCTTGAACTCAAGCCCGTGATTTTAAACCGCTGTGAAATAGGGATGAGTTTTCTCGGGTACAAGCTATTCCCGAATTCACTGCGCCTGAGTAGAAGAAGTCGCCTGAGGTTCCGCCGCAAGTTTCATCAATATGAGAAATTTTATCAGGCCGGCACCTGGACCGAGGAGGAACTGCAAAGGCACGTGGAGCCCATGCTGGCCTTCATCAGGCAATCGGGGAGCAGAAAGTTCAGGGAGAGAATTTTAAAAAGTGAAAATAGGGTTTTTCCGGAGGCTCGAACCGGGTGATACGGGGCGGCAGTTGGAACAACAACGCCAGGAACCTGCGTTCCGCTAATCGCAACAACAACTGGCCTGACAACCGTAACAACAACATCGGGTTCCGGCTCCTCACAGACCGACGGAGGGTTGGATGATCCACCGCCGGACAGGAAAAACCCCGACCCCGGAGAAATCAAGGGGCAAAACCAAAAGAAACAGCGGGTCTGGTAGGCGAAGGACAGAAGCCCCAGCCGAAGGCCCCGCTGTTTCCCCTCGTGGGGTGCGATTTGGGGGCACCCAAAGACACGTAGGGTTGAGGCATGTCTCAACCGCAAATTTCGGTGCGGGCATGCCCCGCCCGTCTTCTCGCATGGTTCCGAGACGACCGTTGTTTCGGGTCAGGCATGCCTGACCCCCTACGGGGAAGAGTAGGATTGGGTGATTGGCCCCGAGGCAAGGCAGGATGTGGTTGCGAAAGGAAGGGATGGATCCCCCGGTCAAGCCGTAGGATGACGGAGGGGAAGAATTCAGGAGTCAGAAGACAGAATTCAGAATGAAGATAAAGACTTGAAGAGAAAAACACCATCGCGTCATCCTACGGCTTTTAAGCGAGTTAGGGTTTTTCTTTCGGCAAAGATAGTTCTTTTTTACCTTCTTTAGGTGATGCTACCCACCTCCTATGATGCATTCAATCGGGGGATATCATCACAGTCTGTCTCTTTCATAGCCCAAAACAAGTCATATTGCTGCTGGAGATTCAACCATAGCTCAGGGGTCGTATTAAACGCCTTGGATAATTTGATTGCCATTTTTGGTGATACCCCCGCCTTGCCATTGAGTAGCTGGGAAAGAGTTTTTCTGGTAACTTTTAGTGCTTTAGCAGAGGCCGTCACAGTGAGCTCTGAGTGGCTTCCTGTCCTTACGAAAGTAATCTTCTTGTTCTTGGGTTCCACCATGTAGATAAGAAGCCAGTCTGGGTAAATGTGACATTCTCGACATCCGAGATAATTGCCTTTTAGCGGGTGGTCCTTGAACTTTGGCTCTAGACTCTTACCTAACGCTAGCCTGGAAATAATCTGATCTAGTTTCTTGATATTGTAAACGGAGCTCTTCTGGACTTTGTTGTAATCCTTTTTAAATTGCTTGGTAAAATGTGGCTTGAACATCAACTTTTAAGCTTTGAAAATAGATCATCCAGGTCTTCACATTCTTCAACATCCCCATTTTTAGCGTCATTTATAGCATTTAAGGTTTCTTCATTAGGACTTCTGGGAAGTTTGAGATCAAAGGGTATGCCTTGGTTATAAATTACTTGTCTCAAAAATATATTGAGCGCCTGTGATGTATTAAGACCAAGACCCTCAAAAACTTCTTCAGCCTTGGTTTTGACATCCTGATCTATTTTGAAATTAATATTCGCCATGGAGTCCTCCCTATGATGATATTATAATTCATAATGTTGCTAGTGTGAAGTAGATATGTAGTGAACAACATGATTATTGAAAAACAAAAAACCCCTCAGGTTTCCCTGAGGGGTCCTTTCAACTTTCCATTACAGAAAATCGAATTCTTCTTGCGAAGAAACTTTCAACAATCGGAGCGAAGTTCGGTAGCTCCTGCGTTTTTCCAGCTTTTGGCTTCCTCCCTAAGGATTCAGTCCCTCTTGCGGTTCCACTAGCTCTTGAAGTGCCAAGCTTTTTGCCTATCTGGTCACCCAGATCCCGTCTTGTTGTTTTGACAACTCCACGGTTTTTAGCTAAAACCTCCCCATCTTGCGATGAGACCTTCTTCAGCCTTTCGCGCCGCTTCAGAGATTTCTACCTCTAAGCTGTTACCAGGTTTCTCTTGGTTTTTCAGTGTTGCCACTGCTAAACCTCATGCGTCCTTCTCTTTTTCAAGAGAGCTTCTCACGACTCTCGTCCATCCCAAGAGTTGCCTCTCATTCTGAACCGTCCTGTCGGACCAAAACCTACTCCGAAGAATAGGCTCTGTGAGCCGGTCACCTGCTTTACGCAAACCCTTCCTGCGGGCCCTTGACGATTTCCCCCGTGTTGAGCGTTTCAGGCATCTCTCTTACGAGAGGCGCTTTCGAGACCTCCATCTTGTTTTCACAAGCCTGAGGCTTTTCTCAACCCGGTCC
>CAZRLV010000414.1:0-3273 GCA_964600955.1 uncultured bacterium | reverse complement strand
CAATACGCTAGAAAGGCCAATACAGACCCCACCCAGAATAGGAGCAATAAATTGATTCATAGAATATCTACCTCATTTGTTTTATCTCTATCAAGAATACAGAATGAAGAATTGTTACGACCATTTGAATGGATCCCCCGGTCAAGCCGGAGGATGACGAAAGGGGGCCGTGGGATGACGGTATTTTATTCCCCATTCCGATGCTTCCTGTAGTTCCGATAGTTCTCTAGTTTCCTCTTTTCTTTTCCCATTCCTATGTTACCTTTGATTCCTCTGCTCCCTTTTTCTTAATCCTCTTCCCCCATTCTTTCATAGTATATTACGAGTCAACCCATGGGAATTGAACTTTATTTTAGTAATAAACTTGAGATTCTGGCTTCCAAGCTGTCTGAGCTTGTGTTTCAGGAGTTTGCAAAGCAAAATTCTCTCATTCATCGTCCCCTGATCCTGGTTCCCAATCAGAATCTGGCCCGCTGGGTTCAGATTGAAATGGCTCGACTGCATGGGGTTTCCATGAACCTGGATTTTCGCTTTCTGGAGCAGGGGCTTTTTGATTTGATGCGAGTCCAGACCGCAAACGAGGATTTTCATTTTCTCGACAAGGAACTGATGCAGTTGGCGATTTTGCGTATTTTTCAATCAAAAACTCCCCCTATTCAATCGTTATTTAACCGGGGGAATCGAGGAGGGGCGTAGCCCCGTTGACAAGGCTCAGCGACTCATGGATTTATCGGGTTCTTTGGCACAACTTCTTGAAGCCTATGAATTCCACCGCTTTGAACTGGTGGAGTCCTGGTGGGAAAACTCGGCTTCGATTCTGGAAAAAAAAGAAATTGACGCAGATTCTATCGAAGAGCAAAGCGCGTTTCTGTATCTATGCGCACAAGCTAACCTCGAGGCTCTCCCCGCTTGTGGTCTATTTCAATTATCGCGTCAACTCCCTTATGAATCCGGGCAAACCCAGTCTAAAACCCCCGTTTATTTGATCGGATTTTCCCAGGTTTCACGGTTTCATATTCGTCTTTTGGATCAGCTTCGAGACTATAATGATTTCCATTTTTTCACCTTAAATCCCTGTCAGGAGTATTGGGAGGATCTTGAGACTCCACGTGAAAACTCCTGGAGACGGAGAAAAGAGAAAAAACTTGCTTTACCCAAAGACATCGAGGACCCACTCCTTTTGGAGACGCAGGGGTTAAGCCCCTTGCTCTCGCTTTGGGGTCGACCGGGTCGAGAGGGGATTCGTCTTCAGTGTCAGCTTACGGACTGTGATTTTCAGGATTATTTTGAGGACCCTGCCTCTCAGTCGAGGGTCTTAGATCAGGTTCAAGCCAGTATTCTTAATTTCAGTTCAAATAAGGCGTATTCCTCTCAAATGGAGCCAGATGACTCACTGGTGATTTTTTCGGCTCCCACCCGTGAGAGAGAGGTTGAAGCCGTTTACAACAGCATCATGTTTGAGCTGGATGAGGACTCGCATCTAAGTCAATCGGACATCGCTATCTTGGTTCCCGATCTTTCCAGCTACCGTCCTGTCCACGACGATGTGTTCTCACGGCAGTATCCCCCAGAACTAAACAGCAGTCCTCGCGACTCTGTCTTGCCCCTGAGCTTCAATTTGGTGGACATGCAGGCAGATACCGAGAGTCATTATGCCCGTGCTGTGCTGGACCTTCTGGATTTGGCGCATAGTGAACTGGATCGTGAAGCACTGTTTAGGATCATTTCAAATCCTTGTTTTCAGGAAAGATGGGAGATTAAGGACGAGGATATTCAATACTGGACGGACTGGCTCGATCATCTTGGAAGTTACCGGGGCTTTGATGAACGCGATTTTTCATTTCGTTCGGGAATCAGCCGTTTGGTTCTCTCACTGGTTTTGCCGGGAAGTTCAGATTCGAATCTTGGGGAGTCTCCCGAATTTGGTGGTCATCCTGCACTTCCTCAGTCCATCACCCTTGAACCCACACAGGTGGAAACCTTTGCTCGCATTGTGGAAACCATTTACAAAAGCTCGCGTAATCTATTGCGGCAGCGTTCAGGATCGGACTGGGTTCATGATTTGAGAAAGGTTCTGGAGGAGCTTTTTGAGATTCCACCCTCGGCCCGTGGAGAGTCGGCGGTTCAATCAGGATTCCTTGGCTCCTTGGATAGCCTCAGGCATTATTCCAGCCTGTCGGACGCTGAAGATGATGGCTCTGAAGATGAAGCCCCTGAAAATGCGGCTTTATTGGACTTCGATCTGGTAGCTCTCTTTCTGCGCGATCGTCTGCGCGGGATCAGTGGAGGAACCGGAGATTATCTGGTGCGCGGCATTACCATTTCAGCCCTTCAGCCCATGCGACCTATCCCGTTTAAGATCATCTATATTCTGGGTTTGAATGAAGACAGCTTTCCCGGGCGCAACGAAGAGTCTAGCCTCGATCTGCGTCTGGGGTCGAGATGCTTTGGTGACCTGACTCCTCCCGAGAGAAATCGCTATCTTTTTTTGGAAATCCTATTGTCGGCACGCCACTCCCTGCGACTTGGGTTTTTAGGGCGCGATCTTAAAAAGGATAGGATTTTGCATAAAAGCCCGGTTCTTGAGGAACTCTCAGAGGTTCTGGGAGATTACCCCGTGGTTCAAATTCCTCTGCATCGCTTTGAGCGGTCTGAGTGCCAGAACTGGGACGGGGGGTTGCTCAGAGAGGTCTCACCTACCGAGCAGCTTTGTGCAGAGCGGCGCCAGAAATACGCGCAGACGGGGTCTGTTGAATCAGAGTTTCTTAGCCCGCATGGGTACTCGATGGGATTGGAAGACCAGGACAAACCTCAGGATTTTGAATCATCCATCCCAGAAAATCTGAATCTCTCGCAGTTGAGAGCCTATCTCATCAACCCTTGGATCGAGCATGCCAGGATTCATCATCGATTCGATGCGCAGATGGAATCGCTGGAAGAAGCCTGGATGGAGAATACGGAATCGATCCAAATGGATGCTCTGGGTTCACGCCCTTTAATGCTTACGCGAGTGAATAGTCTTCTGCGCGAGTTTTTTGAGGATAGAGAGTCTCAGACCCTGCCGGACTTAGATCCTCTCATTCTTGAAAAGTCCCTGATCCATGAACATGAGATTTTACAGCGCAGGGGGCTTTTCCCCTCGCAATTCTTTGCTCCATTAGACCAAAGTTCACAGCTTGACTGCGCCAGATCTCTGCTTTCAAGTCTCAGGGAAACCCTGGAGAGCTATCCTATTGATAAGACCGGGGGAGATTGTTTTCGAAGTCTACTGAT
>CAZRLV010000413.1:2298-3273 GCA_964600955.1 uncultured bacterium | reverse complement strand
AAAAACTTGGGAACGCTGGCAAAATGGGAAAAAACGGTGTTCAGATCCGAAAAAACTTCACCGGAGTGTTTAAAAATTTTCTTCCAACTCTCTACCTTGGCAAGGGCTTGATCTGCTGATCTCAGGGGCAAGCCCCGCTGAGAGCCCGCTTTTGCCAGGGCCCGCAGACGATCCTGAAAACCGGAGATGATGGCCTGGATCTGTTTTTGAGCCTTTTTCAAGTTCTTTAGGGCTTTCCGTCTTTTGGCATATCCTGCCTCTTTTTGAGCCAGGTCCCTGGAAACCGATTTGGACCAGCGTCCTCCACTTTTGCCCGAAACAATGGCATTGGACACTGAGCGCTCGAATTTTTTTAGCTCGGCTTCAAGCACAGGAAGTAAAAGCCCAAAGGCTTTTTGTCTATCAAGCATCATACGATGCCCCAGCTCTAACACTCCCGTATCCTGATCGAGGGCTTGATAGAGATCCTCGATCACAATTTGCAAACGGTCCAATTGATCTCTTCCATCTGGGAGAGCAGCATCTGGGGTTTTCAGCTCAACCACCAGATATTTGTAAAGGGCTGTGTGATAGGCATTGGCTTTTTCAAGCTGAGATTTAAGGTCGCTGTCGCCAACGCGAGAATACGCTTTGGATGCGGCTCCTAGCCTGGAGTGGGCTTGCCCCACCCCCTCATGCTGAGCCGCAAATGGAGCGATGGTAGCTCCCACCTGCTTGACCACATCTGATTTGAAGCGGGTGGTCATGGAAAGTCCAATGGTACCCCCAACCACCAGAGCAATGGCCCAGCGCGAAACCCAGCTCAACCTCGGAACCAGCTTGAGAACCATAAAAAAGCCAAGAAGAATGGGGATCAGAAGCCAAAAGTCGCTCTCTACGCCTCGCGGTGGGTCCACTAAAGGTCCCCATAATTTCTTTTTAAGGACATCATTTACCCCACGAGCGAAAAGATAACCCGCCGAAACACCCACATAC
>CAZRLV010000413.1:0-2288 GCA_964600955.1 uncultured bacterium | reverse complement strand
GCCAGACGATAGACGGGATTATCTTTGTAGAGGAAAGAATAGATGGAGAGAGTAAGAAATCCTCCCAGGAGAATGGTCAGGGTTTCAAAATCCATAGCTTAACTCAGGCCTCCAGCCTCTTTTCTATAAAATATAGAAGGTTTGAGATGATAATCAGTAAAATGATGACCAGGTGGGCCATGGACTGCGCATCCATTCCCGCCAGAGCTTTGCCTTTAACCTGGATCAGGGTTTCATAAGCCGCCGCTCCACGCAATCCACCCAAAAGCCCCAAAAGTTGACCCGAATTCCAAAAAGCGTAAAAACGCGGCGCGCTCACCGCCGTAACCCCGCCTGCCACTTTCAGACCATGCACGGCATTGGCTACAGAAACATAGGCCGGAACACCAGGGTCCCCCGCGCTGAGTGAAACCGTGATATCGGCATCCTTTAAGGAGCTAAATTCTTGCATGATGGGATATGAGTTGGTGGGCTTCTTTTTTTCGTCAACCGGGAAAGCCCTCAAGATATCCGAACAAAAAACTGCCACCTGATTCAACCCCGTATTAGGGCCATAATAAAACCCCAGATTGATATAGTCTTCGCCGTATTTAAGCTCTGGAAAACTCTTGACTACATGGGCAAAAGCATCATTGGCCATGGAGGGGCCCGGAGGATAGAGTGCAATGGCATAAACCTTATGCTTTTTTCTAAAGGCATGATGCAAAATAGCCTTGGCCATGGGGTGCAGTTCAGGTCCTGAGGCCGGATCATAATCAAAAGAGATGACGATTTTTCCGCCGGGATCAAGGTCTTCAACAAAATCATAGAGATCCTTGGCCTCTTCATCCGGTTTCAAGGGTAAACCAATGGGTTGGAGCAAAGGCCAGATCACGCTGATCGCAATCAGGACGAAAACATAGCGCCGATCCAGATTTTTCAAAAATTGAAACATAGTGCTTTAGTCTCTGCCCAGGTATTCCTTCTCAAGCCCAATCCAAATTCTCAGGGAGGCCGCGACCATGCCAAGAGCCGCACCAATCATAATGGCGCGTTGCCCAGCCGTATTTGGAACCTTCATGATATAAGACGAAATTTCTCCAATCCAGGTAGAGAATTCAATCTGTGAAAGGAAAGGAACCCAGGCCAGCAAAATCTCCAAAACCTCACCTACTTTAGCCCCAATGGGCACACGCCCCAACATCACCAAGAATGCGGCAATCAAAAGCAGGGAGGCCTCCATAGATTTGGCCCGAAAGGCCCGGTAAGCGGCTGAAGCCATGAAAAACGCCAGCAGGGAAAACATCGTACCCTGGAGGGGGTCGTAGATGCGATGGAAAATCAAAGTATCAAAAAGATCGTTTGAGCGCTCCTGATAATAGCTTGTTACGGCGCGCTTATGCGTGGAAGGTAAAACATGGAGATCATAAAACTGCTTGGAAACTTCGTACTCTGCGCCGTCTACCAGGAGAAGATACTGAGTCCGTGTTCCGATGGATTCATCGCCTGAGGCCTTCAACGCCCCGTATTCTTGAGCGCTTAGCCCCACATCATAGGTTTTTTCAACCCCATAAAGAGTAGCAAAAAGCGTTGTAACCAGAAATCCCAGAATTAAGATGATGGAATATGGCCAGTTTTCGCGTTTGCGATAGATGCGGTTGAAATGCACACTGGCCAGACTCGCCAACCCCAAAACCATGGCAAATGTGGCTACGATACTAGTGTAATCATTGATTGATTCAGCCGCACGGTTCAGCCAGGAAACATCCAAAATAAACTGCAAAATCAAAACCAAGCAGGCCAGAAAAGTAATCAACATGGGGATTTCGCGCTTCATGTCTGCCTTTTATGTGAAAAAACTCAAGAGACTCAATACCGGAGGAAAACCCAGAAACTGGATCAAAAGCTCAGCGCAACAGCCGTAAACTATGGCCAAAATAATCAACATTTTAGCCACGTCCTGACCCTTGAGAGAGCCAAGCAGCATGGGGTCCTGAGAGAGATAGGCTGACGCTGCGAAAAGCTCCTCTCCGATTAAAACATAATCACAAGCCGCTACAAAAAACGGGAGCTGCGAAGACTCTGCCGTCCCTGCGATCTGAATAGCCCCGATGAAATTGCCGGTTTCGGCTATCAAGAGAGACTCAGCGTAGAAGGTGCCTAGCATGACGATGGCAGCCGGTTTTTCGCGCACGATCATGCCATTTACACCCGCGGCAAAAGCAAATTGATCATCGGTTACGTATTGAATTCCAGCTTCATTATAGGTGTCGGGGTGACCCGTCCGTAGATAAGCCTCTTTGACAACT
>CAZRLV010000412.1:0-3291 GCA_964600955.1 uncultured bacterium | reverse complement strand
GATTGCAAAGCTATAGTCATGTATAAGCTCAGGACCAAGAGCAGGTGAAACGGGTTTTAATCGATTCAGGCCCGCTGATTGCGCTTTTTGACGGCTCTGATAAATACCATGATCAGGCCGTTGAATTTATCAAGAAAAACAGCGCTGAACTGGTCACCACCATCGCATCCATCACCGAGACACTTCACTTACTCGATTTTAACAGGATGTCTCAGCTTGATTTCCTGGACTGGGTAAGAAGAGGGGCCTTAAGGATCGAAAACATCGAAATCGGTGATTTTGACAGAATCTTTGAACTAACCCAAAAATACAAAGACCTCCCCATGGACTTCGCAGATGCCTGCCTGGTTTTAGCTGGAGAAAAACTCAGTATTCATCAAATAGCAACCATCGATCGAGATTTCTGCATTTACCGCCTGAAAGGAAAGAAAACCTTTCAGATGGTTTTTGCCTAGCTACTCAACCCGCTACATGGTCTATCTGTTTATTTCAAAGGTACCACCAGGGATAGGTGGTTACACCGGAGCGTTTGAAGGTCTGATCTCCCCCATAGACTAAGGATAAACTGGGGTTATTATCCACCAGTGCCTTCCAATACCTCAGGTTCTTGTAGAAAGGATTCTGTGGATCATGTCATTTTAATATAATTGAATATCTAATGTTCAATTTACATGAAGTTGGTGGTTTGAACAAGAGGATTCAAGATAGAAAACAGGGTTGTCCCATTAAAATCTCCGGTTTTCGACAGATTTTGATTTAATCAAGCGATTTAATGAGAATGGCCACCACGTCATCCTGAACTTGATTCAGGATCCAGGAGTTCAGCCACGTTGAATGCATAGGCAGAGAAGATGGATTCCAGATCGGAGTCTGGAATGACGGAAATTGGGGAAGGAACTAGAGAACTATAGGAATCATCGGAATGAGGAAATGAAAGAGGAAGAAAGATGGATCCCCCGGTCAAGCCAGAGGATGACGCAGTTATGTTCTTCTTCAAGTCTTTTTCTGCATTCCTCTGATTCCTATGCTACCTCTGATTCCTATGATTCTTGGTTTCAAAGATGGATACTGAAACGAGTTCAGCATGACGATATCTATGGGATTTCATGCCTTATGATGGGTTAACCGAAGCTTTTAGGCGGTTTTAATAGGATGTCCCTGAGATAGAAAACAATTTCATGGAACCTTTTTTGCCCTTTGGGGGTCTGATTCATTCGAGAACACGCAAAATCTGAAATTTCCATTGGAAGTTCTGAGTGCGAGGACTAGAATCGAATACCTGCATCTGGGATTAGACCTCTTGCAGAATAAAGGAGAAGGATATGAATCGATGGCTGACAGCACTAATCAAGATCACTCTGATCCTAATAACCCTGATTCCGCTTCAGGCTGGAAGATCCGAATTTTCTACGCTTTGGAACAAGGTTTCACAAGCTGAAGAAAAAAAATTACCCAAGACCGCTCTAAAGATCCTGGATGAGATCCTTGAAAAAACCCGCAATCTGGATCAGCGCGGCGATTACCTCAAGGCTTTATCCAAAAAAATCCTCAATGAGGCCCATATTCTGGGAAAACACCCCAAAGACAAGGTTCGCATCCTCAGAGAGCGCATAGCTGAGAGCAAGCAAGAGGATCGATCCATTCTCAAGGCCATTTTAGCGATTTGGTTTTGGCATTACCATGACCAGAACCGCTATAAGTTTTCCCAACGGTCCACAACTGCCGGCCTTGAAAACCAGGATTTCAGCACCTGGGATTCCCCTCGGCTTTTCGCGGAGGTAGACAAGCTTTTTCAGGAAGCCCTG
Source organism: uncultured bacterium (assembly GCA_964600955.1). GTDB lineage: Bacteria > Muiribacteriota > UBA6191 > UBA6191 > UBA6191 > CAZRLV01. The sequence continues at coordinate 1,486 of CAZRLV010000412.1, read as the reverse complement.
AAGGATCGTCAAAGGCTAAAGAAATTGAAGCTTGAGGACTTTGAACCCGTCGTTGAAAAGGGGAGTCTTGGCTATGGGTATTGTAAAACCCTTTATGAATTTTTATGCCGCGAGGCCCTGCGCTTCTACAAACAAGGGATGCAGACCTTGCCTAAACCTCAGGACGCTTTTGAGATTGAGGCTGAGAGTGATGCTTTATCGGCTTATGATCAGTTTTCGCTCTACAAGCCAAAAACCACAGATATAGAATCTCTGCTTCTTAAGGCCTTAAGCCTTTACCAGGAGCTTTTATCCCAGCTTCAGATCGTAGAAAATCGTGACGCTTTTCTGGACACAGAAATCAATCGTCTGATTTTTTTCCATGACAATGCTCTTGGCACTTCGCGCAAGGATCGATTCACCAAAAGGCTACAAGAATTGGTGGATCAATACGGGACTACGCCGGTTTCCAGCCTGGCAATCCACCAACTGGCCAAGCTAGCCCATGAGGCCAAGGATTATGTCAAAGCTATTGGACTCTGCAAGAGTGCCATTACGAGGTTTCCAAATTCAGATGGGGCCACCCTGTGTCGCAATCTGCGAAACCGCATCCTGACCAAGACTTATGATGTGCGCCTTGACCACAGCATCAATGTCTCCAATTCCACGGCCCAAATTGAATATAAAAACCTAACCACTTTGCATCTGCGCATCGTCAGGGACCGTTGGAGAAGAGTCCTGGAGAAAAACTGGGCGGACCCTGACGGGCGTCTCAACGATGATGAAGTCCGCTCCCTGCTCGGCCAGGAACCCATCGCTCAGTGGAGTGTAAATCTGGAAGAAACCGAAGATTATAAGAAGCGCTCGCAAGACATCAAGCTCCCGCCCCTCAAGCATGGTTATTATCGGCTATTGGTTTCCCACCGCTCTGATTTTCAAAAAACTTCGGGCAATAAGATCGTGCACGCGGGATTTTGGTCCACGGACACCACCCTGATGCTGAGACGACTCCAATCCAATATTGAAGGCTTGATCGTTGATTCTAGAAATGGTGAACCTTTGGCGGAGCGCACGGTTGAGATCTTCAAGCGCGAGAGACGCGGGCGATATCGCTATTTCACCAGCGTAGCCACGCAAGACGACGGAACTTTTCTCTTTGAAAGACCGGGTGGGAAGCAATATGGAACCTATTTGTTCTACGCACGATCCTCCACCGGGGATGTCCTCTTTCACGACCCTATGGGTCATGGACATGTCAGAAAAAAACGCAGGACTCGGGGAGTCTTGTTTTATACGGATCGCTCTATCTATCGCCCCGGTCAAACCATAGGATTTAAAGGCATTTGCTATGAAAAAGACCCGCGAAATCAGATCTATGAAGCTTTTGGCTGCCGGAATGTGAAAGTGATGCTCAGAGATGCCAACCACCAAGAGGTTGAACGTCTGCATCTTGATGGGAATGATTTCGGGTCCTTTTCGGGGCAGTTCACGGCCCCCAAGGGCAAAC
>CAZRLV010000411.1:0-3292 GCA_964600955.1 uncultured bacterium | reverse complement strand
GTTTTGATTTTGCAAAACGTCAGTTCGCCCAGGAGGGTAGCCTTCAGGACAATTTCTTTCGCCTTTCAAAAGTCTATCTGAAAAAGGCTAGCGGTAAAGCACGAAAATATATCCTGTATGAACTGAGCGCATTTTTAGGAGCCTGGCCTGAATCAGAGCTTGGGCTTGAAACATTACTTGAAAATCAAGAGCCATTGCTCAGGGTTCTTCCCCCAACACTGCTAAATACTTTGGATCGAGTGCTTAAGGCCGAGCCTAAGAATCTAAAACTGCGAGAATTCAAGCTCATGGTTTTGACTAAAGCCCCAAGTTCAAGTCAAAAATCATTTCTGTTTAAGATGATACGTAAAGGAAATTCCCATGAAAAGCTTTGGGCTCTTTTAGCCCTCTCAGCCCTCCAGCAAGGTCCTGAGCCGCCCCCGTTAACTCCAACCCCTGCCCTTCGCCATGCTCTTGCCATCTGCCTAAAAAATTCAAAGTCTCTCTCAGCGCAAGATTTGAACGCGATTTTAGAGCTGCAATGGAAAATTCTGAACCCCCAGAGCAGAATTGACCGCTTAAATGAGATTGCAAATCAAGGGCCAAGAATTCAACGCTTTTATACTTATAAAGCCCTTTCCAGATCCCTGAAAACCAGGGCTCCTGAAAAAGTCCTGCCCAGGGTTTTAAGGGCTATGGGACAGGGCAAAGTCTCTGAAAAGCGTAAGCTCGAACTTTTGGACTTGGCCTATTCACGGTTCAAGGCTTCAAAACATGCGCTAAAACTAAAGCCCTGGGTGTTTAAGATAAACCCAAAGGGATTTGAACCTAAAGCCCGGCAGAAATTTCAGAATCTTTCACGAAAAATTAACGCGCTATCTGTGATCGCAGCTCTGCAAAAAAGTATTGACTGGGATGATCCGCAAAACCCAAAAAATGTGCGGCCCTTTTTTGAAGTTGTAAGTCTCACCATGCAAGAGTTGGAGGATTTTTCGGAGGCCGCCAATATCCTCAATCAGATGCACCAGTATTTTTCTGATTCAACCGTGAAAAGAAAAGTCAAAGCCTTGCAGGAAAAACTACCCCTATTGCATCAGGCTGTAAGCCTTGAGGACAAGCAAGACTATGTTTCTTTGATGCAGGCCGGGGAAATCTGGTTGAAGCTGGATAAAACCGCCAGAGCTCTTCAAACCTATGAAAAGGCATCTGGATTAGACCTTGAAGAGAATCAAAACTCTTTTATTGTTTTGCGCCAGATTCGTTGTCTGATCAAGATGAACCATCTTCAAGAAGCGGGTCGTCGCCTGCGTCAGATCCCTTCAGGATTGAGTGAAATGAGCCTGGAGCTATTGGAACAAATCGAGGCCACAGAAAGCCTGAATGCCTTGCCTACCGTAAGAAAGGCCTCGGCCCTGGAGTTAATCGAAATTGTCAGGCTGCAACTTGAGCGCTTCTTAAACCTAAAAGCGGCAGACCTTGCCTTAAGCGAGCTTGCCAGGCGCCCCCAGGCTCGTAGCCCTCAGGTTCAGGAGGGGGCTGCCCAAGTTTATCTTTTGTACTACGATATTGCCATGGCCCAAAACCAGCCTGAGAAAGCGACTCGGCAGCTCATACAGGCATCTAAGCTTAGATCCAGCCCCGAAACTCAAGCCAGAATTTTCTATCTTTTGGGCACACATTTTACCACCTATGATGTGAACTGGGCACTGGCGGAGACCTGGTTGAGGCGAGCTTCCAGACAGGAGGTCCAGACGACAGAAGGAGCTCTGGCACTACTTGCCCTGGTAAGCCTTTACGAAACCCGTGGTGAAAAAGAAAAGGCGCTGGATGCCATTTCTGAGCTTAAAACCTGGCTTAAAACATCGGATGTTGCCCCCAACAAAGACCTGCTAAAAAATCGGGAACTGGGACTCAGAAAGGGACTGGTACTCTCTAAAATTCAGCGCTATATCGATGAATTAGACCCTGGCGATAGCGCTCTATTTCTACAGTCCGCCCGAGCACTGGCAAAAAACCCGGCCTATTTCAAAGAGGCTGAGGACAAATATCTCCTGGCCTTGCGCCTGGAGTCGGAGGTCAAAGCGGAGTTGGAAATTCGCTCTGAAATGGGGGATTTATATTTAAAACATGCCCGCTATTCAAAGGCTTTACAACAGTTTATGAAAATCTATTCCCTCTCGGAAGATGCCCATGGAAAGTTTCAGTCGGGCTTGAAGGCCGCCAAAATTCAAGGCTTAAAAATTCAAAACTTTAAGGGTTCCCTGCGCCTTTTGAATCAGCTGGGTGGGCAGTTGCCAAATCCAGAACAAAACCGCGCGCTTAAAAACCTGAGACGAGAGATTGTCCAGCGTCAAAAAGCGCAAAAAAAACTGCGCCTTAGAAATCTAAGCTATAACCATTTTCCTCAAATTCTGGACATCAAAAAATCCTGGTACGAGAAAAGGGATTACGCACAGGCGGCCATACGTTATGAAAGGCTACTCAAGCAAAGTGAAAATCATCAGCTGATTACCGGCGTGGAATATGAATTGGCGCGGGTTTATGACCTCAAGCTCAAGAATTATAAAAAGGCATTGGAACATTACCAAGTCTTTTTGGAGCGCTTTGATCACCCTCAAATCAATGCGGAAGTTCTGCTCAGGGTAGCTCAGATTCAGTTTGAAGAAATACAGGATATGGAAGCCGCTCTCAAATCCTATAAACAATACCTTAAAGACTACCCATCTGCCCGTAAGCGCCTGGCGGTTTTGTTTCAGGTAGCGGAAATTCTGGTGGAGAAGAAGAGTGATTATTCCCAGGCGCTAGACACCTATATTGACATTTCCAATGCTTATCCTCAGACTCAATGGGATGAGAAGGCCAAGTTTGCGCGGGCTAAGCTATTGTCGCGCAATATCGGAGATTTTGAGGGGGCCATTGAGGCCTATCAGGACCTGATCGATCATAATTTTGAATCAAACCTGGCCCCCGAGGCCCAATTTAAGATCGGTCGGATTCTTGAGATTCAACTGAGCGATTTAACGGGTGCTACGGCGGCTTATGAAGAAGTTTTAGCGCGCTATCCCCAATCATCCTATGCGAGCCAGGCCCGCAGACAACTTGAGAAAATTCGCAGGAGATAGGCCCATGGAACAAACCCCGTTAATGCAGCAGTTCCACCATTTCAAGGGTCAACACCCCGACGCCATCCTTTTTATGCGCTGCGGGGATTTTTATGAGATGTTCTATGAAGATGCCCGCATCGCTGCCAGAGAGTTGCAAATTGTACTGACTTCACGCAATAAATCCAGCGATCAACCCATCCCTATGGCGG
>CAZRLV010000410.1:0-3298 GCA_964600955.1 uncultured bacterium | reverse complement strand
AAAACGAAAAGCGTAGAGTTTTTTGGAGACAAGACGACTAAGAGCTTTTTTCAACACCATCGCCAAAAAAATGCAGACCCCCAGAAAAATGGGAATCCCCAGCTCCATGGGAAACTGCAACCAGTCATTGTGAGCATAGTCAAAGGCAAATTCAAAACCCTTTTCTCTAAAAGGACGCATCTCCCATGCAAAAGAGCCTGGACCGTAACCAGTTATGGGGTTTTGCGCAATAGCCGTGAGCGTGGACTTCCAAAGTTTTACGCGAAAATCCATGAACTCAAACTGACCCTCTGAGCTAAAAATGCTAACCGCCCGCTTGGAAATCTCAGGGTCCAACTCCAGGGCAACATAGCCAACAAAAAACAAAAATACAAAAGCCAAAGCAAGCAGAAGTCGCATTCCAATCACTCGCAGCTCTCTTTCTTTAATCAATACCAGGGCTAAAGCCAGAGAAGCCAGCGCAAGAGCTGCCCACCCTCCGCGCGAAAGACTCAGAAGAAATGCGGCCCATTGAATGAGAAAAAGAGCTAGCAGGGGCAAAGACAAAGATGAGCGCAAAAGAAAACCCAGCAACAGGAAGATATTGAGCTCCATGAAACCTGCAAAATGATTATGATTCACAAAAGGACCCGAGAGAAATCCCGGAGTTTCCCACCAAGGGTGCTCCAACCACCCCAGAGCCTGAGCCAGCCCTAAACCGGCATAGAAACATCCCAGAAAGACGAGAAAGCGACAAAGCTGCTCTCTACGATGATTTGAAAGAAAAGAGGCTCTTGCCAAAAGATAAACGACAAAAAAAGCCGTAAAATCCCAGGTTCGAACCAGAGATTCATAAGGTCTGGCAGAAACCAGAGCCGTCTGAATCCAAATTAGAAGCAGCAATCCCGCAGGCAGCCAAATCTGAACCCGTCTCCAATCCCAGGCAGAAAAAAACCTGCGAGCCCTAATAAAGCTGCGCGCCTCAAATATAAAAAAAAGAATGAAAATCCCACCCGAAAATAAAACCCTCTCCACGGGGTAAACAACCCCCCTGAAAAGCGGCAGGCAAAACAAGAGCAGGTAAAAAAGGCTGTAATAAACCTTTCCAAGAAAAGAATCAAAATCTCTGGAAGTCATTTTATTTAAAGAACCGGATAAATAAGGTGTTCACAAATTTATATAACCACATTCAGAATGCGGTTGCGAGATATTGTTATTGTGGACTCCGATGAACAATGCGTCACGAATTCAAGTCGACAAGATAGAAGAGAAGATGGATCCCCCGATCAAGTCGGAGAATGACGTTATCTGTGGGCATTCAGGCCCTTTGACGCCTTAACTAAACGCCATTGCGGTCAAGCCGTAGGATGACGGAAATCAGGGGGTCGAGGAATTCAAGAATACTCCTCATAATAGGCGTGATACTCGCCAGGCACCTCGCCCTCATCCAATCTGGAGATGATGTATCCAGGCAGTTCTCCAGCCAGATTTAAAATAAGTTCTCTGCCTCGCTCCACCTGCTCTCTGGTTGTGCAGCCTGCACCAATGACCAGTAGAATCGGAATCTTTCGGCGCAAAAGGCAGCTGGTGTCTGAAACCAGATTCAATGGAGCCGTATCCAAAAGAACCAAATCAAAGGTCTTAGAAAAAGACTCTAATTGATTGTGAAATGCCACAGACTCAATATAGAGAGTATGATCTTTAACTTGAGGAGCCTTCCATACCGTCAGACCTTCTATTTCGGTCTCAATTAACCCACCGTCGACCTCCTTACCCTTGAAGAAGCTATGGAGCTTGGGACGACGCAGATCCAAATCTACAATGAGGACCTTTTTTCCCGTACGTGCAAAGGAGATCCCTAAATTCGAAACCACAGTCGTTTTACCCTCGGAAGGGAGAGATGAGGTCACCAAAAAAACTTTTGAACCTGATTCGAGTAAAAGCTGCACATTGGACCGTAGAATTTTAAAAGCTTCCCCCAGAAACGAATTGGGATTGGTCAGAGTCAGAGTCGGAACCAGATGACTGTCTTTTTTCAGGAGTTCTTCCTGATGTAAAACTCCCAATAATGGGACACCCTCCATAATCGCCGTTATTTCCTCACGCGTCTTTAACGTGCGATCCATATATTCAAACATGAAAGCCAATCCGACCCCTAAGAGAAAGCCACAAAAAACGGACAAAACCAGATTCAATCCCTTGCGGGGCCGCACCGGATAAACTGGCAAAGTGGCATCCTGCACCTGTTTCACATGCCCCACATTCAGGGTTGATTCCACCCCGACTTCCTTCTCCTTACGCAGCAAGACCTCATAGAGTTTTTCATTGGCCTTGAGTTCACGCTGTAAAACCAAAAACTCGGATTTCTTCTTCAACAAAGTCCTGAGTTTTTCTTTTTGAGCCACCAGGTGCCGACCCAATTCGGCTTCACGTACCGAGAGAACACGGTACTGACGCTGAGCTTCTGAGAACTCGGTTTCAAGAGACTGTAAAAACTCGCTTGATGCTTGCTGCTCTCCCGAGCGATTGCTTTTCTCCTCAGACTTCAAGCGACCCCTGAGCATACCGAGACTTTTCCTTAAAGCCATGACTTCCGGGTGCTGATCCGTGAATTTACGCTTTAGCTCTTCAAGCCTGAGTTCGAGTCCTAGCTGCTGCTCGGTTAAAAACTTAAGGGTTCCCTTATCACCAGCCGATTTTTTGCCTCGCTCCTTAAGAACCTGATGACTGAGGACTTCCACCCTCTCGCGCTCCTCTTCAAGGCTGACAATCACGTCTTCAAGCTCTTTTTCAGACACCACAATCTGATTCTCAACCAGAAAATCTATGCGTTTATCCAGAGAAATCGCTTCCTCGGTAAACTGGAAATTCTCCAGGCGTTTTTCAGCGGCTCCCAGAGCCTTTTGAACCTCTCCCACCTGACCCTTTAGAAATCGACTGGCCTCAAAGGAATCTTTATTGCGCAGATAAAGGGAGCGTTTAATAAACTGATGTGCCAGGGAATTGGCCACACGAGTCACAGCCTCCGGCTTTTCGCCTTCAACCTGAAGGCGAATAATATTCGTACCGCGCATGCTCTCAAGACTGACCTGTTTTTTTAAGCGTGAGATGGCCTTTTCGATAGAGTCTCGCTGAGCCTGGGCTTCACTCAGATGGTAGTTTAGCCCCAGAAGTCCTTTGATGCGTTTAATCAACGCACTGAATGGCGTTGGCTGAGGTAGTTTTTTCTCAAGCTCCAATTCCTTGATGGCTGCTTCAAACACAGGATTGCTCTCCAGGATCTGAACCTGGGTCTCCAGAAACTCCTTGCGATAGGGCA
>CAZRLV010000409.1:0-3314 GCA_964600955.1 uncultured bacterium | reverse complement strand
TTTCTTCGGGTTCGGTGAGCAAAAATTTGGCTCCTCTTTTCAGTGAGTTGAAAAAATGCCGGTATTTCCCGAGTGATTTGTTTTTGCATAGTTGGTCAATATGTTTTTGCGGTAAATGCGAAAGCTCATGCACAAACCCCTGGGTGCAAGTCCCGAACAGACTGCCAAGCTTCTGCACACGCTTGGACAGATTTTTCCAATCGGGATTTTGCAGGTTCGTGTCTGTTCCCAGATGAGAATAGGCGTAAACAAGAGATAGCTTGTCCATAAGGGCTTCATAATCTATCAAGAGACTTAGAATGCGCTCTCCTGGATCAGAGGTTGAGGAGGCTTGAGCTTCTACTTGAAAATTCTTGGACCCAGCCTCAAGATCGCTACAGTCCTTTTCGAGTTGAGGATCTTGCGGGCTGAGGTAAAGACGGCTCAGGTCCCAGTCTGGTGGTTTTGAATCAGTTTTAGTAGTTATGGTAGAACTCCCCGGCAACATCTGGAATTTTATAAAGTTTTCGATAGAGCTTCCAGGTTCTGGCATCCCAGTCTCCAGATGGATAGCAATGACCATTCTCACCGCGCAGTCCAGGACAATGATCCAGCACGGGTGACGGGTCATAAATTTGGCGTATGATTTCTCCCTGAACCAAAAGAGTGATGTCTTCTAGAGTTTGCATTTTAGCCAGGCGATCCTTGAGGTGTGGCAGACGCATTTCAACCAGTTCTCTTTTCTCCTGGAGCTTTTTTAACTCATGACCTCTAGATTGATCAATCTCTCCCATGAGGGCCTGTATTTTACGATTCGACTTTTCTTCAACACCCAAACTTGTGAAGGTCCCATCCTTTTTAGCATTTAGTGCCTTTTGCTCCCGAGATTTTTGCTCTTTGGCTAAGAGTTTCACCATACTGACAGGAGTAATGGGAACCTCTAAATGAGTCATTTTTGGCAAATCAAAACTACCATTTTGGTAAATGGCGATTTTAAGCAGAACATTTCCTGAAAGCCTTGCGGTGTCCATATAGTCCCTGAGATCAAAATTTTCAATTTGCTTACCTGAGTATTGATCAAAAAGATTGGAATACTCAAGGAGGGTCAGATCAAAAACGTCATCGCTTCTACGCTGTAGCAGGTGATGGTTTCGCTCTCCATCTATGAAATGCAAGACCGGGTCGCCTCTGCGGTAGTTTTGCAGGGTGGGGTATTTTGTGGGTGGGGCTACGATATAGTCCTTTTGATGAAAAGAACGCAAATATCCACGAAACAGACTCCTTACATTTTCCTTGGCCAGAGCGGTTTCTGTAGAAAAATATTCCAGGGGGCGCAGTTGAGCACCACCAAAGACGTGTTTTGTTGTGGAATCTTTAATGTCGGCGAGTTGATTGATGGCTCGGTAATCCCCGCGGCGGAACAAAAGAAAATTGGGGTTTCTAAGAATTTTATGATAGTCCTCATCCTGGAGGTTGATGGCACAGGGTCTGACCGGGATCACGATGACGCAGAGAATAGACAGGAGCCACGGTCTAGAACAAAAGTGAATCCGTCTAGATTTTAGATCTTTCACTTTATTGATTTCGGGAAGGAGAATTGACTTGCTTATGTCTAAGTTATCACTAGTGAATGTTTTTTCACTTTCTTATCTATGATAAACTTTGCGCCGATGGTTGCCAGCTTTAAGTCTCAGGAAGGAGCGTCTTGGAATAATGGGGGATCTATCAAGACAGATCTTTGTTGCCTTTGACATTGAGTCAACAGGTCTGTATCCGGTTATGCACCGTATGGTTGAACTTTCGGCGGTGATGTTTACGGGCAATGGAAGTGTTCTGGGTGAGTTTGATGAGTTGATGGATCCGGGAATACCCATGCCTGAGGCTGCCAGCAAAGTCAACCGAATCTATGATGAAGACTTAAGGGGGAAGCCCGGAGCTTGTAAGGTCTTGAAAAAATTTGGAGAATTTCTTACAAGTCATGGCAAGGACGCCATTCTTTTGGCCCATAATGCTGAGTTTGATGTGAATTTTACGGGGTCGGAATTTTTGCTTGGAAATCTCTCCCTTCCCGGGAATGAGGTTTGGGACACCCTGGTCCTTTCAAGGGCTCGAGTTCGAAATATTATGAATCACAAGCTTTCTACCCTGGTTCATCATTTTGATTTTAGAGCCGATGGATTTCATCGAGCCCTTGTAGATTCTCGTCATGTTATGAATCTATTTTTGAGGTTGCTGGAAGATAGTGATTCCTTGAAGTCTATGCGTGAGTTCTTGAAGCCCTATAGGTTTGAGCAGGCCCGTCGGGTGTTTTCTGTACAACTCCCGCTCTCATTAATGGGATTGAAAAAATCCTTGTCTAAAAAGACGGGTCTGAAGTTTACTTATGAATCCGAACCAGGCAATCGCATTGCCATGGCTGTAAAGCCACATACGCTCTTTCGTACAGAAAAACATATTTATCTTTACGCAACCCGCCAGTCCGCTCCCCATCCCGAATCTTTTCGACTAGATCGGGTTTCATCTCCGCAGTCCTGTGAAAATCTGGGGGAGGCATCTTGAGGACTTTTTCGATTATCTTGATTTTAGGTCTGGTTCATACGGTGTCATTTGCTTTGGAAAAAGGAAAGAACAGTCGCAGTACAAAGATTCTTTTTGAGACCAAGGAATTTCTTTCTCCAACCGAAGCCTCTCAAAAAGAACTGAGCCGTTTCACGGTTGAGCAGACCTATAATTTTCAACTCAATAAAAAGAACAAGCTCAGCTTCAAAATTCCCTGGTCCAGGGCGGCTCTCAGAGTCACCCAAAACGGAGTGGCTACAGATTCGAGAGTTGAGGGAGAGAAAGATGTTACCGTTTCGCATCAAATGACGACTCAGAAGCCAAAAGTTGGCCGTACGGGGGTTCAGTGGAGTTTTAAGATCAATCTGCCCAATGGTGAGGAGCAGTTGACCAAAGAAGAAAACCGGGTTACCTCCGCTCTGGGTGAAACCGGTCAGGGGTTTGCAAGTCCCACTTATGGTAAGGGTTTAAATCTGGGGTTTAATCTTAAGTTGACTCAGAAGAAGAACAAAAAAATCAATACGGCCTATAGCATGGGCTATGAACTCCAGGGTGATCATTCATCATTATCAAGTCAGGTTTCCAAAAAGAGGCCAGGAGATACGGCTCTGTTTAAGGTCAATCGTAGTATTCAAAAAAATAAGAATCTAAAGTTGTCTTATGGTTTAGGTACGTCGTTAACGCGGCGTACAACCAATTTTAGGCCAGGAAACGCAATTTCAGAGAATCCCTCGCGGCTTGAGCTCAGCGCTGAGTTTAAAATGAATAAAGTACAT
>CAZRLV010000408.1:0-3344 GCA_964600955.1 uncultured bacterium | reverse complement strand
AAAATCCAGGTAAACGTACTTTAAGTCAATGAGGAAAATACTGACTTTATAGATTTTTCCTACTTCTGCTGTATTGAGGCTCCTAGACCAGAATTCCTCAAAATCCGCCATGGTTTCTTCTTTGGCGGGCTCTGTTTCTACTACCTGATTTTCCATTTCCAGTTTTTCTGTACCTTGATTATCTGTCACTTGAATCAACTCCCAAATCTGAAACGCCTGTCGATCAGGCTTCCATTTCCAGCGCCATAACCTGTGCGCTCATCTCCAAAATGATCTCCCTCACCGAACGTGAAGTGGAGTCCACCAGGATGCTGTCATCCGGTTGGATCAATGGGGCTATTTCCCTCGATGAATCCTCGCGGTCCCTATACCTGATTTGATCCCGCAAATGGTTCAAATCCACCTTTTCACCCTTCTCACTCAACTCTTGATGACGCCGTGAAGCACGTTCATCGATACTGGCCGTCAGAAAAAACTTAATGGTCGCATCTGGAAAAACTACGCTTCCGATGTCTCTGCCTTCGATCACGAAGTCCCCTTGGGGGGCCACCTCGCGTAACTGCTTTGACACCGCATCGCGAATCAATTCCACTTTGGCTATCCGGGAAACCTCCCGACTTACCTCATTGCTGCGAATTTCTTCTGTGACATCCTCGTTGTTCACATAGTAGCGGGGTGGCTCGGCCTGGAAATCTGCCTGAAGATCCGTCTCTGCCAGAAAGGCTTTCAGGGGTTTCAAGCTATCCAGGTCCAGTTTTAACCGTCTGGCCTGGTAGGCATAGCACCGGTAAAACGCTCCTGAATCCAGGACACGGAACTTGAGTTCCTCGGCTAGTTGTCTAGCTACAGTGCTTTTTCCGGCTCCAGCCGGTCCGTCAATTGCAATGATCATTCAGTTTGTCACGACCTCTTCCCGCAAATTCCCCTGATTTTATCCAGGGTTGCAAGCGAGAAGGGGTATTGTAAGCGATCACCAGCTTTTGTCAAGAGAAACCCTGTGTTTTAGCCAAAATTATGTGAAAAATTATAAGGTTTTGAAAATAGCTTTGGAAGAGGGTGAACAAGAAAGGGCAAAATTGCCTCTTCTTTGTCTGCTCCTCAGAGAGTATAATGCGCTATTTAGATTGAATTTCGTAAATGAGGTGGGTTTTGGGCAAGCAGAAAACATGGGTTAAAAAATGGTTTTGGAATGGTTGGACCACATTGGCTCTAGCTGTCCTGGTCTTTGGTTCGGGCTGTGGAGACACGGACGATGACTCCTTTCCACCCATCCCCTCAAGGGTGACAAGTGAGACTTTGGAGGGGCTCCACAATTTAATCAATGTTTGCTACTCCACCCGTCTCCCTGTGGAAATTCCACGGGTTTATTCGGGAGACATCACTTTCAATCTGGCAACGATTTTGCCACCCCGTCCACGAGTCTGTAAGAACACTGTAGAAATTGTAGATTATAAATTCAAGGCTGAAGACAGGGGGCTTGGAACCATTACCGCTGAGCGCTCTATTGCCGGAACCCCTCTGGTAACCGGAGATTATATGACAGATTTAGAGGGCGGAATGGCAGTTTATTCAATTCAGTCTCCAAAGGTTACGACTCCTATCTTCGGAGTTCAACTCAAGGCAGAACCTTCCGAAGCCGGTGATTTAAGAATGGAAGATTTTCATGGTCTTTGGGGCCTGATCTCATTGGACCTCTCAGGGCATGCGGTAGCGGCAGAGTTATTTATGACCAGCACCTCAGGCGTTGGGTCGGTGGTTGGGGTCGGATTTGAATCTGTGGTTAGCGGTACGGTCTCACCGACCCTCAAGGCCGTTCAGGGAAGTTCCTCGGTAACTGGAATTCTTGGTGTGAGCCTGACCTACTCGATCAACAAGCTGAATGATAAATTGGTGTTTCTCGGAAACAACTGGTTTGTGAAAGATGATGCCACCGTTGCAATGGCATCCTCGGTGGTTTCTTCAGCAGCTGACCGACTATCTTTTTTAGTACGCCCCAGCTTGCCTCCGCCAGATGAATCTTTTACAGGTAGATTTGAGATTTTTCAATGGTCAACCTTTAGTTTTAATTTTGCAACAAGTACACAGGGTGTTAGCATCTCCAGCTTGCCCCTTGCAGATGTGGTACGGCGGGGAAGTATGGACTTCTCTAGCGGGACGGTAGCCCTCGATGGGTTTTTAGGCCCCAGTTGTGAAAATATCGCTTCGGCTCCCACGACCTTGTCTTGCCAGAAAACCGGTTTTCAGGTAGAACTGGGCACAACCTTCATGCATAGTCTCTGGCTACTTGACAGCCGTGCCGTAGAGAGTCCAGAGGAACAGCAGGTCCGATTTCGGTTTTTCATGTCTGCCAATCGGAAATATCTTTTTGGAGTTGACTACGACAATGACTTCGACCGTCGAACAACCCTGGTTCTCGGTATCCGCACAACGCCAAATTGAATCAAGAATCAGAGGAATAGGGAGAAGGAACTAAAAGAACTATCGGAACTAGACAACTATAGAATAAGAAAAGAGCGGGAAGGTGGAAGCAGAAGATGGCGACTATTTTTTTCTCTCCTCATTCCGACGATTCCTGTAGTTCCGATAGTTCTTTTAGTTCTTTATTTTTGTCATCCTCCTATTATCGTTTGAGCCCATTAGCTATTCCCATCATGGTGTCTGAGGTTGTAATTCCCTTGGAATTGGCTTCGTAGGCTCTCTGGGCGATGATCATATTCACCATTTCATCTACGATGGCCACATTGGAGGTTTCCAGGCTTCCCTGGGCGATGGTGCCAAATTCACCCTGCCCGGGGACACCTACGATGGGTGCACCGGATGAGACGGTTTCAGTGAAAATATTGCGCCCCTGGTTATTGAGTCCAGCCGGGTTTACAAAGCGTACGGTCTGAATCTGGCCAATTTGTGTGGCTTGTTGGTTGCTGCCCTGAACAGCGGACACGACCCCGTTGGTTCCTATGGTGACGTTTCTGGCATCTGCCGGTATGACAATAGGGGGATCTAGCAGGAGTCCTGTTGGGTTTACCATTTGACCATTAGCATCGGGTCGAAACGCTCCGTCTCGAGTATATCCGATTCCGCCATCTGGCAATTGAACCTGAAAAAATCCATCTCCCTCGATGGCCAGGTCAAAGGGGTTGTCTGTGATCTGAAACCCCCCTTGTGTGAAGACTTTTGAAATTCCTGTTACGCGCACCCCATTTCCAAGCTGAATCCCGGTAGGAGTCGTGATTCCATCGACAAGCTCCGTTCCGGGCTCTCTAAGGGTTTGATAAAGCAGGTCCTCAAAATTATTGACTCTCTTTTTATAACCATTGGTATTCACATTCGAGAGGTTTTGCGTG
>CAZRLV010000407.1:786-3358 GCA_964600955.1 uncultured bacterium | reverse complement strand
GTAAGAAGAAGGGCTGTGAGGCTGAAGGGGATTAGGCTGGAACGAGTTCTTCGTTTCGGGTGATGCCGCGGGTTAGAGTTGTGAGACAGTTCATGCAGTTTCGCAACTCTAAATCTTCTCCAAGATATTCGAAGGTTGACATAAAACCGATCGACTGAGTTTTCTTAAGAAAAATCTGCTCGGTTTCAAATGTTTCACCACAAGAGCATGTTCTGATTTCGTCTAGGCATTCATTCTTCATGAGGACAACCTTTGCAGAGACAATAGTATCCACCATTCCCATCGACAATTCCAGGATTAATCATTAGAGAAAAATTAAGCTTTTAGGCGAACCCAACACAAAATATTTCTTTGAATCTCTTCTCCCTGAAACCCAATGGAGGATTCAATTCGCACCCCGGGAAGAAACCCCAGACCCCGAGCCTGAGCATCTGCCTCTTGCCACTCTTCATCTGAAAGTTTTGGCCCTCTGGGTAAAATTAGAGCTTTCCTAGAAACCGGGGCCAGGATTTCCAGTAGGCTTTCGATTGCCCCCACAGCCCTGGCCGTAACAAAATCTACACGCCCTGAAGACCGAGCCCAGGCTTTGGACCGGGCCGGGTTCCAGTTTGCATGAATCGCTTGCACAGAATCAAACCCGAGACATTGGCAAGTTTTCTTCAGGTAATCCACCTTTTTCTTACGGGCATCCACCAGCAAAAGTGAGGGGATATCCAAAAAAATCTTAAGTGGAATACCGGGAACACCTGATCCTGAACCAAAATCAAGCAAACTTTGGACTTTCCCAGGATAAACCTGAGAAACAGCCTCAGAGATTAAGTAGCTGTCTAAATAATGCTTGAGAATGGCCTCGCAAAGACCAGTAATTCGAGTCAGATTGAATTTTAAATTCGCCTCGCAAAGCAATTCATGAAAATAAATCAATTGCTTAAGCTGGTCCTTTCCCAAAGAATAACCCCTGCGACCTGTTTCTTTCGAAAATTCAAGCCATTCTGGATCAGTCATCCATAATTCCTTGTCATGCCTGTCGATGAGTTCGATTTACCACTACCAACTCTTTACTAATACGGATATAATATGTTAATTAATTTACTAGGGGTATCCTATGAGTCTTCTCAATGATGGTCGATTTGGAAACTGGGTTTGCTATCTGCACGGCAATGGCAGTTTGGCCTGCTGTGTGCAACTCAATCAACGCGGGCCAGAACACATCTCAGGTCGATTGGCAACTCGGGGTTTCGATTCTCCAGAAGAAGCTTTTCACTACTTAAATACTGAACTGGGCCAGGACTTGGAAACTATTCGTTTTTTTGTCTCCAGTCCTGATCAGTTTTATCTAACTCAATGCACATCAGGACCTCAGTTGCCGCTCGAAAGAGCCGCTATTCTTCGAGGTCTAAACTCTATCCAGTTTGAACCTTTTTAGGGGTTCTCTTCACAAAATTGCTCTCATTGCCTAAATTTCTATCGGTGGGTAAAAAAGAGCGGGTGAACAGAATCGAACTGTCGTAGCCAGCTTGGAAGGCTGGTGCTTTACCACTAAGCTACACCCGCTTGGTCGGTCATGCAGGATTCGAACCTGCGACCCCTAGTTCCCAAAACTAGTGCGCTAGCCAAGCTGCGCCAATGACCGAAACCTGAAAATCCGCATCAGCAAGGCCACAGAAAGGACATAATTCATCCTTCTTGCAGGCTCATGATCCGGGGCGGATCGTACCAAAGTTGGTGGAGACTGTCAACGTCCGTAGTCCAGACGCTCGATGAGGTAGGGGTTCAGCCCTACATTTCTCATTTCTTGCTGAACCTGAGCAATGGGGTATTCTCCCCTTAAAAACGTGAAGGATCGTTGATCTGTATCCAGTAAAACACCCGCCACCCTCAGATCCCCATCTCGTGGCTGCCCGCAGGACCCTACGTTGATCACCAAGGTTTCGCCACATTCATCGTCAAAGGAATAGGGCTTGAAATTCTCGGGAAACCGGGCTCTTTCCGTTCTTGAAGACACTTGGAGACGAGGTTGATGGGTATGACCATAAAAACATAGCCCAATCTGATCTTTTTGCAGTGACCCCAGAACCTGATACTCAGACTTTCTGGGAAAATAACACCAACCTTCAGGGTCTTTGGGATGGGCATGGGTCAAATGAATTAGAAGCCCCCCCTCTTCCCACTCCCTGAGCAAAGGCAGGGACTCCAGATAGCTCCGCTGAGAGGGGCTCAATTGAGACTTGGCCAGCTCAATCGCCTCGAGAGAGGCGCCATGGTAAGCATTGACTGAAGTTTTTTCCAGCAAGGCATGATCATGATTTCCAGCCAGCACTAGAAAAAAGTGTTCTCTTAAATAGTCGATACAATCGGAAGACCTTGGCCCATAGCCCACAATATCCCCCAAACAGATAAACTTTTTGGCCCCGGCTGCTTTAAGCATCTCATAGGCTCGCTTGAGCCCCGGAAAGTTTCCATGACAATCACTCAGTATTCCATATTTCATGGGTAGCCCCTCACAGGAAATTCTAGCCCTGATTCTGGTAATCGACAAAGATGGTCAAAAAAGGGAAGGAATAAATTGAGA
>CAZRLV010000407.1:0-776 GCA_964600955.1 uncultured bacterium | reverse complement strand
CAAGAAGGAGACAGAAGTAAGAGTAGAAGAAGATGGATCCCCCGGTCAAGCCGTATTTTTTCCTCTCCCCATGCCGATGACTCCCGTAGTTCCGATAGTTCTATGGTTCCTCCCCCCCCTACTCCTTCCTTCTTTGCGTGATTGTTGGTGATCTTCATGATAAAATACCAGTCCTGTGACGGGTCCTTTCACCGGGTGCGCAGGATTGAAGCCGTCTCGAATAGCCCATGCGAATCTACCACTCAGCCTTTACTTTAGTCCTTATTTTCGCTATCTCCGGATGTCTTAAGCTCGTAAAAAAGGAGGAGCCCCCAGCCACTGGAGAAGTTTTTCCTGAAGTTCGTGTCCATGAGTTTTTCCCTGAAGATCCCGCAAAGAATGAGATTCTCTCTGTCTATGCCAAGCAAGGCACTCTCTGGACAGGGACTCGAGAAGGACTTTTTGCCTACAGTCTACCAGCCTTACGCCCTCTACAAAAACAGGCTTATCTGGCCGGGCAAAAGATCATTGATTTGGCAGGGTCCTAGTCTGGAACCCTCTATGCCCTGTCCAGTGCAAAAGGCCTCTATTCCCTGACACCTGGTGAGTCAATATTCACACATACGGGCTCTACCCTGGTACGTGATATTTTCATCCCCAAGAACTCAGATACGGTTTATTGCGCCACCTCTCACGGCATGGATATCCTTGAGAACGGAACCTGGCGCAATATCCGCGTTGATAATAAAACTGAATTTGGCTCTCAGGCCAATGATGTCCAGTCTTTGACCCAGGAC
>CAZRLV010000406.1:0-3376 GCA_964600955.1 uncultured bacterium | reverse complement strand
TTTTCGAGTTTTCTAAGACGCAGATACCCCTGCGCTTGCCTACGGAAACAGAAATTTCGGGAAATAGCCTCACGCAAGTTTCGGTCTCATCCCCAAAAAACCCTGGACGATCCCAACTGCCTTTTTCAAAATTAGCAAAGGGACCACTAAAGCGTGCGCCGTAGCCGCGAGTGATTAAACGCGGCGGCGTATAATGCTTGCACAAATAGTCCAGACAATGCAGGGTAAGCGGTGTTTTACCTGAACCCCCGACGGTGAGATTACCAATGACGATGACAGGGTTTTGACTGCGAATCCGAAAAAATGCAAAAAATCCATAGAAGCTTTTTTTTAAAAAGCTTAGACTTCGATAGAATAAAGACAAAGGTACGCAGAGAATACCTAAATACCAGAGACGACGTTCGTAAGCATGAATTTTCCAAAGTTTTTCCAGCATTTTTTGCCTCGGTACTATATGTCGATGTTCAGAATTCGCTCTTCTTGTCTCATGCTAGTTTGTCTTTTTTTCCCGGCCCTTGCTCAAGCCTGTGATCCAATTCTGGAATCCTTGATTCTAAGTAAGGATCGTACCCAAAGGATAGACCATGATTTTAAATCGCTGTCAACAGCACTCAGAGCCCTGGGGACTCATTATAAGAAATTCAAAAACTTTGAAAAACCCCTGCTGATTGAGGTTCAAACCGCCTGGCTGGTCCTTTACAGAGGTTTTTATCTCCATCCTCCCCCTGGAATTAAATCCGTAGAAAAATGGAGAAAGGAAATGGACCAAATCGGCCACAGCCTGGGGGGGCTACGCAAAAATATTGAACATTCTCAAACAAACATGGCTCATAAATCAATTCTCCATCTCCAAACTCTTTTAATAAACCTATATGGTACAACCCTGTCCAAACCGTCTTTTTTTCGTCAAAATAAAATACTAGAAAGTTTAACTTCATTATTTTTAAGGTCTAGAAATGCTAATCTTGAGGAGGATATGCAGGTCTTAAAGCAAAGGCTGGAGAAGGTATGGTCAAAGCATTATGACTTGCTAGCCTCATCCTCAAGAAAGGGCCTTTCACAAGAAGAATGGAAAAATAAGCTCCTGACCTTCCTAAATATGTCACGTGAGGAGTTTGAGGAGGCTGGACCTGAATTTTTCACAGCCCTGGCCCGACAATACTGGGAAGAGATGGGGAAGGAAGAAGAGGAGTCGAAGAAGTCAGGCGAAAGAAAAGAAGAACCATGAAAGACACGAAAGGTTGAGGAGAAGATGGGGAGGGAACTATCGGAATCATCGGACTGGGAAATCAAAATCCGCCATCCGACGAAATGGAGTCGGGGATGACAGGAGAATGACGAGTGTTGTGTGGGAAAGAATGACGGTTAGTGGGAGAGATTAGGAAGAAAAGGAGAAAAGTATGCGAGATCTTTTTGTTTTTGGTAGTACAAAACCAACTTGCAAGAATTGCCGCAGGGCGGAATCGGTAGTTGAGGAATGTATCTCAGGGCACGAAGAGGAGTTTAATTACAGAAAACTTCCCCTGGATTCGGATGAGGCCCGTGTGCTGGGAGTGCTTTGCACTCCAACCATAGCCCTGGAAGGCAAAATTCTAGTTATGGGCGAGGTGCCTGAGAAGCAACGCCTCAAGGAGGCTTTTTTTGCGCGCTAAAGAATGGACCCTTGGCTCTAAGGCCCTATTAAAAAAGTTGTCCTCTGAATTTGAGGAAAAACTGCACGAAGCGACTGAAAAATTTCTGGAGCTTGAAAAACGCGACCTGGCTCAGGAAGAAGACGTTAAAATAGCCTTTATTGATTTAAATAAAAGAATCGCGGCTGAAGAGATTTATCTGCCCTCTTCGCGTTTTACCGAAGAGGAACTCATCAAAAGTCTCAGGATTTTATCAGCCCAGAGAAAAAAGGAAAAAAAATGAAACAAACCTTTAAAGGCCTGGCCCTGGGGATTGTCCTGTCCATCGGGTTCAGCTTCATTCTAAGCGCCACAAACCACGCTGAATGGTTTAATTCAAAGGCTCCACTGTCAGATTCTAGCAATCTGAAAGGAATTCGCGAAAACTTGGCGCGGATCGGTGATCTGCTGGAGCGCCTGGTGGAGATTCAGGAAGAGCGCCACTCCTCATCTTCTAAAGACTCTGAGCAGTAGCGCCCCAGCTAAATTTAGCTATTGGCTTTCTGGAAATAGGCTTTTGAACCTTCAGGGTTAGGAATCATAGTCTCTGATCCCTCGTTCCAGTTGGCCGGGCAAACCTCACCGTGTTTATCCGTAAACTGAAATGCTTTGATCACCCGCAGTGCCTCATCCACATTACGCCCGACAGGCAGGTCGTTAATGGTGGAGTGACGAATGGTTCCCGAAGGATCAATTAAAAATAATCCTCTAAGAGCAATTCCCGCATCCAAAAGAACTCCGTAGTCTCGGGCAATGGATTTATCGAGGTCAGCCACCAATGGGTAATTGATTCCTCCCAGTCCACCCTCTTTTCTAGCGGTATTGATCCAGGCTAGATGGGTGAAATGCGAATCAATGGATACTCCCAGAATTTGGGTATTCAGCTCGGCAAATTCAGATTCTCTCTCACTAAAAGCAATGATTTCCGTGGGACAAACAAAGGTAAAATCGAGAGGATAAAAGAAAAGCATTTTCCATTTTCCTTCGAAATCCTGGAGACCGATCTCCTTAAACTGACCATTCACTACCGCCTGTGCCTTAAAATCAGGCGCTTTGGATTGTACTTGAGGCATAATTCTACTCCTTGGGGTTTAGCTCCCTTTCTTAAGGAAGACTCATAAAAATCATAGGCTTCTACATAATCAATTATTAGAATTTCTTCAAATCAATAGTCCAAAAGGGGGCAGATGGGGCTGAGGAGTCAGAAGACAGAATGAAGATGAAGACTTTTTCAAGCTTTTGAGTGGATCCCCCGATCAAGCCGTAGGATGACTGAATGGGGCCGTGGGATAGCAGGAGTTGGAGTGGGAAGGTGACGGGGAGGATAGAGAATGTTTATAATAGTTGCATACGGGGAGGATTTTGGATGCGGATTGAAAAACAAGGATTTGCTCAGGTAGGTCGACATCGGTTTGAGACATCAAACCGCTCGATTTGGAAAGATGTTGGGGCCGAGGACTGGAACAGTTGGATCTGGCAGCAAAGCAACCGGCTTAAAACTCTGGCCTCTTGTGAGGGAGTCCTTCATTTAACCGAGGGGGAACGCGAGGCATTTCGAGCTTCGAGTGAGCTTTTTCATGTGGGAGTGACTCCTTATTATGCAGGGCTCATGGACCCTGAAAACCCAGACTGCCCCATTCGTTTGCAATCCATTCCTCAGCCTGGGGAACTTCTAAAACTTCCTGAAGATCTAAAAGATCCTCTCA
>CAZRLV010000405.1:0-3386 GCA_964600955.1 uncultured bacterium | reverse complement strand
TGGTGCCCCAGGTGCTAAGGCGCCCAAAAGAGTTTTGGAAACTCCAGGTAAAATTTTAATTGTAGACGATGCTCTGGTTACGCGCTTGATGCTCAAAAAATGTCTGGAGCCTCTCAGGTATCAGGTTCTTGAAGCTCCCTCCGGCGAAGAAGCCGAAGAAATTTTTGCCAAGAATTCAGAAGATATTGAACTGATTATCCTGGATATCGGTCTGACCGATCAAGACGGGATCACCACCCTGGCGCATATTCGGCGTATGGACCCCTGGGTTCCCGTCATCATGCTCACAGCCAGCACCAGTAAGCGTAACTTGATCACCTGTGCAAAACTGGGGATTACCGGATTTTTTGGCAAGCCGATTGAACCCGATAGATTTCGTGAAAAGGTTGAGCAGATCCTCATGTCTCGTAGGGAGGCTTCTCAAAATGCAACGCCAGGAAGCGGACCGGAAACTCAGGCCAGGGTCCTGGTTATAGAACCCTGTGATCAGGTGCGAATTTTAATCTCCTGGGTTCTGGAATCATCAGGATGTCAGGTGCTTCACCATAAGGACAGTTACGGGGCTCTTGAGGACTTGAAGAGATTCGAACCCGAGGTCATCTTGATGAACTGCAATGGGCTTGATCCTGCCATTCCTATTTTACTCAGGGGAGCAGATTCAGCGAGTACATCGAGCATCAATTTTCTGGGTTATTCATTCTCTGAGCAGTCCATTCTTGACAGTTCTCAGGTAGAGTTTCGGGGATTTGATCAAGTCCTACCCATACCGTTCACTCCAGATCACCTCATTGCGGGGATTCAAAACCTGACAGCCCAGAAAAAAGCTCAGATCGAACCGAGCATGGTTCAGGAAGAGAAGGCTTAGGATTAGGGTCATCCAGGGGATTTAAATATGGCAGGCAGCTTTAGGAGAGGGGACTGGAGAGGATACTTGGACCTTTGACGATGAACGCGAAATCAATGAACTCATTGATTTACTTTATGAAAAGGTGGTCCCTCAAGGTGAGAATTCAGAAAGCTCTGAAGGTGGGTATCGATGGATTTTACCTCCGGAAAGGGGAGCCACAGCCCTGGTAGTTGATGATGTCCATGTTGTAAGTTTTACTACGCAAAGCTCTTGAACCCATGGGCTGTCAAATCCTGGAAGCTACAGACGGGGTGGAGGCCGAAGAGGTTTTTTCAGTTTCAGGTTTTGGTTTATGGAACTGACACGGACTCTCAGGGAGACGAAGATGTGGACACGGTTGCCCTGGGAGCTCTGATTGATTCGGTTCTGCCGGCCCCCTTTGATGGTCAGGAGCTGGTGCGGGTCATTCAATCCTTAAGCGGCACCTAGGAATGGGGCATAATAATGGCCAGCAGAAGTGAGAGAGCCAGCGCAAATACGATGATGGAGTTTAGATAATAGGTTAAATGAATAAAAGCCGTAGGACTTTCGCCTCCGTCATGCGCCCAGTTTCCAAAAAATAACCCAAAGAATGCATTTAGCACCAGGGCCACGCTGGTCACCTCCTGGAGTGTGCCATAGCTTTCTGATCCAGACAGTGGAAAAAACCACAAGGCAATCAGCAAAAAAAGTAAGAAGAGGGTTAATGCACCGCTTTGTGCCGCCCAGCTTTGGTAGAGCCTGATAAAGGACAGCGGGGCAATTTTAGGGGCAATCACTTGGATTCCTCCACAGGGCTTTGAGGGGGCGAGGGTTGTTTTGACTCTAGATAATCCTGGATGCTGACCCCTTTAGGCCGATTTTGGAAATCCTTTTGATGCAATAGGGCTGTGTGAGAGGTGTCATTGGTTTTGTTTTTATAAACCACAAAGTCTACCTCCAGGTTGCGGGTTCCCATTATATTTCGTGTCGTCCACCCAAGACTGGCTGCGGTTTCAAAGACCTCATCGTGAAGATTTGAGTCAATCCATGGATTTTTACCATTTTCCTGGGGAACCACCGCCCGAAAGCGACGGTTGGCCTGCTCAAGCTTCTCCTTGAGAGAGGCTTCCATGCTGCAGAGCACGGTATCGACAAACAGAGTTTTGTCCAGATCACCCTTCACAAGATAGTCCTGAGCCCCGGCATTGACATATTGCGACCCAAGCCCCTGCATGAGGTTTCCGGTAACGATGATGATGGGAACCTGTTTGCACTTTGCTCTTACACGCCGATAGGTTTCAAATCCATTGCTATCGGGTAGGCCCGGATCCAGAATGATGAGTTCAATTGGATCTTTTTCAAGGACGCTCAGAGCTTTTTCCAGGGTTTCGCATTTTTTTAGATGAAATGATGGCAGGACGCCGTCATCCCTCGATGTGTTTAGCATCTCTTCAACCAGACGCGCATCGCCCAGATTATCTTCTACAATTAAAATGTGAACGGAATTCACTCTTAACTCCCCAATCAAAATACATTATACCCTCTCTATCCAAGTCTTTGTGTAAGAATACCCAAAAAACCGTTTTTTCTTTAAGAAACTAACTTTGATGCCGATGGACTAGTGAAACCTACGGATCTGGGACTCTTGGATGAGCCCTGGGAAGTAGATTTTTCTGGACTGTTTAAGCCAGGGAGGGCCTAAAACATTCAGGAAAGTGTCAATTGACAGGATGGGGCCTCGTAAGAGGCCCCTTTTTTCATGGGTTTCGACATTTGAGGATTTTTCCAAGCACAGAAAAGGTGTCCAGCTTTGCGCTGGCATAGAATTCCTGACTTCCAGGCACATTATTGTACTGGATCTTGAGGGGATCGCAATGGCCACGAAACTGCCCGCAATGTGAGATCAGATTATCTGCAGTGGAGCCTTCTTTGTGGTGATAGACCCGGATTTGTCCTGGTGCAGGTGCATAAGCCTGCATACCTGCGCCGATTTCACGATAGAATCCATGCGAGCCGTAGGTTTCAGCAGGGGCAAAATGTTCAATCATGGGCTGTCCAAATCTTGCAAGGCTATAGCCGTTTAATGGTGATGAGATGGTATGGATCTCCATCTCCCCATCAAAGGGAATATTCTCACTATACTTCGCCAGGAGATTCCCACCCGCACTGATTCCCAGAAGTATGAGCTCATCAACCGTGATTTTATGAACAAAGCTCTGAATGTCTCGCATCAAGCGCCGGTTGATTTTGTACGAGGAGGCCCTATCATCATATTTAAAAATCATTACCGCTTGGGTTCTTGGGTTTTGAAACAGAAGATGACCCATTTTCTGCAGTCGGTCTTTTTTATTGGCCTGTGCCCTATTTAGCAGTTTTGTGGTTTTGAAGGATTTTGAGCCTGCGCCTGCCACGATGATATAGGCCTGGGATTGAAGTGTTGTCTCATTCTCGCAGTTGAATTTTGCCGACCCGGGGTTGATCTCTAGCTCTTCGTAAGCCTGAATTTCCTGCTTTTTTT
>CAZRLV010000404.1:0-3400 GCA_964600955.1 uncultured bacterium | reverse complement strand
CCGCTCTTTAATCGAAGAAATCGTGAAACATGAAAAGACCATGGACCAGTTGCGTGAAAGCACAGGGGATCTTCAAAATGCCCACGAAAAACTCAAAGAAAACCAGGCGCAGCTTCTGCAAACTGAAAAAATGGCCAGTATTGGTCAATTAGCGGCAGGAGTAGCGCATGAGATTAATAATCCCATGGCTTTTGTGATGAGCAATCTGAAGGAATACATAGTCACCTTCAAAAAAGCCTCCACACTGGGTATTGACCTGAGTTCTAGCCTGGGTGACAAAGCCAGTGATGAAGCTCTCGAACTAGCCTCGCAACTCTCTGCATTGGGCAAGGACCAGGACCTTGGGTATATCTGTGAGGATGTGGAGGATCTTCTAAAAGAAACTCAGGAGGGTACGGAGCGCGTCAAGGAAATTGTCCTGAATCTTAAAAGTTTTGCCCGTATTGATGAGGCTGAAATCAAAGATGCCAACATCAACGACGGTATCCTCTCAGCGCTCAAGATGGTCCACAACGAACTCAAATACCATTGTGAAGTCAAGACAGAATTAGGGGATATCCCTGTAATTCAATGCTATCCGGGCCAACTGAATCAAGTCTTTCTCAATATGTTGATCAATGCGTCTCAGGCTATCAAGGAGCGCGGAACTGTAACCATTTCGACCTCCAAAACGGAGACCCATATTTTGATCTCCATTGCCGACACGGGCTGTGGGGTTCCAGAGGAACTTCTTTCCAAGCTTTATGATCCCTTTTTCACTACCAAAGAAGTAGGACAGGGAACCGGTCTCGGGCTTTCCATTTCACATGGAATTATTCTCAAGCATAGTGGTCGCATAGAAGTCGAAAGTAAGGTTGGAGAAGGAACCTGCTTTACTATTTACCTCCCCATTGACGGCATTCAAGAGAAAGGTTTGGAGGCAGAGGCCTGAAATTAAATCCAGGCTGAATCGAGTCACCATGCAGTCCTCAAAAATTCGAATTCTGGTGGTTGAAGACAACCCAGGCGATGTCAATCTTCTCACCGAGATGCTACGCTGGTCCGAAACGGCAGGGACCTTTCCACCCTTTGATCTAATCCAATCCGGTCTGCTCTCAGAAAGCCTGGATTTTCTTAGAAATGAGTCCATGGATCTTATTATCCTGGACCTGAGTCTCCCCGACAGTCACGGAATCGAAACCTTTCATCAGATCAACGCAGAGGCCGGGGATGTTCCTATCATCGTCTTAACCGGCAATGAGCAGGAAAATCTCGGACTCCAGACCGTAAAGTCGGGGGCTCAGGACTATCTGATCAAAGGACATGCAGACCGCAGACTCCTGGTGAGCACTTTGCTCTACTCTATGGAAAGGCATCAGCTGCGCAAAAATCTGAGCCGTAGCAATCAGCTGCTGACGTCTGTCCTCCAGAGGAATGCCGATGGAATTCTCATTGTAGATCAGGAGAGTCGGGTTCGTTTCATCAACTCTGCAGCTGAATCCTTACTGAATCGCAGCCGCATGGAACTTCTGGGAGAGTCCATCTGGTTTCCCGTCAATCCGTCCGAGCCGGTGGTTGTCCATTTTGAACGTCCTGGAGAGTTTGAGGGGGTCCGAGCCGAACTCCTAGCTGAGGAAATCGAATGGGAAGAGAACCCGGCCACCCTGGTTTCCATCCGAGATATTACAGCACGTTTTAAGGCTAATGAGGAACTGGAACACAGAGTTGAAGAAAGAACCCACGAACTCAAAATCACGAATCTCAATCTCCAGGATGAGATCCAGGAAAGGGAAAAGCTGGAAAACCAATTGCGTCAGTCACAAAAACTGGAAGCCATCGGCCGTCTTGCAGGGGGCATCGCACATGATTTTAATAATATGCTCATGTCGATTGAATTGGCCTCGCGAAAACTCGTCGATAGACTCCCCGAAAATGCTCAGGTTGGACTGAGTGTACGCGAGATTTTAAAGATCACGCATCGAGCCGCAGCTATTACCAAGCAACTCCTGGCCTTTGGACGAAGACAAGTTCTGGAACCCAAATACCTCGATCTCAATCTTGAGGTTCGAGATGCCGGCCATATGCTACGTCATTTAATCGGCGAAAATATGGAACTCGTTGTCAAAACTCAAACTCAGGGGACCATCAAGGTGGATCCCGGACAATTACAGCAAGTTATTTTGAACCTGGCCCTGAATGCCCGTGACGCTATGCCCCGTGGTGGACGTATCTCGCTCTCCACCCAATCTGTAGTTTTGGAAACCGAACTCATGGAGGGTGGGGCCAGTATTCCGCCCGGGCAATACACCTGCCTACAAGTACAAGATACGGGTGAGGGTATAGATGAAGATACGTTGTGCAATATTTTCGAGCCCTTTTTCACCACCAAGGGTGTCGGTGAAGGTACGGGCCTCGGCCTTGCCACTGTGCATGGCATCGTCACCCAAAGTGGAGGATATGTTAGCGTAATTAGTGCTCCCTCGCAGGGCAGCAGTTTTCGCATCTTTTTTCCAGAGGTTGATCAACCCAAAGAAGAACCGCCCATAGAAGTCATTGCAAAACCCAGTCTCAGCCAGGGAAGCGGCACCATTTTGCTGGTCGAAGATGAGGAAGCTCTAAGGAGACTGTTGCGCGAGGCTCTAGAAGAAGCCGGCTATAAGGTTTTGGAGGCCGGGAATGGAAGCGAGGCCCTGGAAACCGGCGAGGGCTTTAACGGACGTATCGACCTACTGGTAACCGACGTAGTCATGCCCGGAATCAGCGGTCATGAATGTGCCCAGAGATTCAGGTTGCTCTATCCCAAAGCAAGTGTCCTATATATTTCGGGTTACACGGACGATGTTCTTTTGCGCCACGGAATTCTTGAAGAGGGTATCTCCTATATTCAAAAGCCCTTCACCCCTGATACACTCATACCCAGGATCAGAAGTTTGTTGGAGGAGTGAGAAAAGAAAAGAGATTTAACCACGAAAAACACGAAAGGGTGAGAAGATAAGAGGAAACAATAGTAGCAATGGAACCAGTGGAATGGGGAAGAAAAAGAGGAAGATGGATCCCCCTATCAAGTCGGAGGATGACGGGATTTGAGAGAGAGATGGACAAAAAAAGTGATCTAAATCATGCTTGGGTTAAGGGTGATCTTGTCTTGGATGCTCGTATGGAAGCGGTTTCTCGTATGGCTCGTGAGTTTTCGCATTCTCTGGGAACTCCGCTTTCGGTGGTTTTATCCAATTCGGAAAGACTGGTTTCTCGTTTGCAGGATCGACCTGACCTCCTTCCCTATCTTGAAGACATCCTCTCGGTGAGCCGATCCAGCGCAAAAATGATTCAGATCATTGCAGAATTATCACGTTCATTTCCGGTAACCCAACAGATAGTTGAGGTTCATTCTCTGATTCACTCCCTGAAAGAATCCCTCAAT
>CAZRLV010000403.1:0-3407 GCA_964600955.1 uncultured bacterium | reverse complement strand
GAAGAGGCTACGGAGTCTGGGGCCGATTATGTGGGAGGCGAGGAGCTCGTGACCAAGGTCAAGGGCGGATGGCTTGATTTTGATGTTGTTGTCACTTCTCCAGACATGATGCGTCATGTTGGACAACTTGGAAAGATTCTGGGGCCGAGAGGGATGATGCCCAACCCAAAGGTGGGTACGGTTACCCCTAATATTGGATTCGCGATCAAGGAGATCAAGTCTGGAAGACTCGAATATAAAGTGGATAAATACGGTCTGATCCACCTTCCAATCGGTAAGCGCTCCTTTCAGGAGGCCCAATTGTTTGAAAACGCGGTCACCATCTTGGATACATTAATTCGTGTAAAACCGGCATCCTCCAAGGGTGTCTATATGAAGTCGGTTACACTTTCACCTGCAATGGGTCCCGGGGTGAAGGTCGACCCCGCAGTGATTCGTGCGGAGATTGAGAACGTTAAAACCGCTCTTTTATCCTGAGGAGTCAAGAAATGAATCGAGAAGAAAAGAAACAGCAGATTGAGGACTTCTCACAGCTTTTAGGAACTTCCAAGTTAGTCATTGTAGCAGAAAATCAAGGGCTTAATGCCCACGCTACTAACGGTTTGAGAAAGAAAATTCGTGAAACTGGCGGAACCTTACGTGTTTTTAAAAACACCTTTGCCACCAAGGCGCTTGGTGACGAGGCCCAAGATGAGTTTATTCAGATCTTAAAGGGTCCAAATTCCTTTCTTTTCGGAGGAGAGAATTACATCGAGGACCTGAAGGGGGTCATGGACTTTGCCCAGGAAAACGAGGAAGTTATGGCCGTAAAAGGTGGCTTGCTCGAAGGCGAGTTCATTAATCCAGGAAGGCTTAAAATGCTTTCCACTCTACCGGGTAAAGACGAGTTGAGAGCGCAGTTGGTAGGTACGCTTGCGGCCCCGATGCGGTCTCTGGTTACGGTTTTATCCGGGAATATGAGAAACCTGGTAAATGTATTGACGCAGATCGAGGAATCGAAAACGAGTTCCCCGGAGTAAATGTATTAGAACAGAACGAGGAATCGAAAACGAATTCCCCGGAATGAAGGAAGATTGTTATGGACCAAGCAGAAATGATTCAAGAAATAGAGAAGATGACCGTTCTGGAGCTTTCGGAGCTCGTGAAGGCTCTGGAAGACAAGTTTGGCGTGTCGGCAGCGGCTCCCATGGCTTTTGCTCCTGCAGGCGGGGCAGCACCCGCTCAGGAAGAGGCCGCTGAGGAACAGACAGAGTTTGATGTGGTCCTGAAGGATCCGGGCTCATCCAAAATTAAAATTATTAAAGCCGTACGTGAAGCCACAGGACTGGGCCTCAAGGATGCCAAGGAAATGGTTGATAATGTTCCCAAAGCTATCAAGGAAAAGCTTAGCAAGGAAGATGCTGAGAAATTGAAAGAAAAACTTGAGGCTGACGGGGCAGTTGTTGAGCTTAAGTAATTCCCGTTCTGGATTGGATAGCAGGGACTCTCTTACAGGGGTTTCTGCTGTCTTTTTTCGTTTTTTATAAAGCAGAACCCTGCTTGCGTTACGCGATTGACACGGACTTAGTTTGAAAGAGGATGCCCGGATGCAAAAGAACCAACGGATCTATATCAATGACTTAGGGGACGAGCATTTCCATGTTCCTGATCTCCTGGCTGTACAATTGGACTCATACAACGAGTTCATGCAGGGCGAGTTTGCCCCCAAGGATCGTCAGAGACGAGGATTACAGGAGGTTTTTCTGGAAACATTCCCGATCAGGGATTTTACGGAAAACATCATTCTGGAGTTTATTGATTATAATCTGGGGCATCCGCCGGCCAAGAGTTGTCCGGGTTGTCCTGAAGTCAATCGTGAGAGACCTGGAAAATGCCTCATGTACGACTGTGAGTCAGCCTGTAAAGAATACGCATTCTACGAATTTGGGGACCGGACTTACCGTGTGCGGTTTTCGCCTGAAGATTGCCAAAAAAGAGATCTAACCTTTGGCATTCCCTTGAATATGCGCATTCGTCTGATCAACAAGCTATCGGGTGAGATTAAAGAGCAAGAGCTTTTCGTAGTGAATATGCCGCTGATGACCAAACGTGGTACCTTTATAATCAACGGAGCTGAGCGGGTTGTTGTTTCTCAACTCCACCGCTCACCAGGGGTTTATTACGAATTCAATCGCCCCAAAAAGCTTTTTCAAGCCAAGATTGTTCCTTATCGCGGGGCCTGGCTTGAATATGACCTGGATGTTATGAAGGATCTTTTCTATGTGCGTGTTGATCGCAAAAGAAAGGTTCCGGTGACACAGTTACTGCGGGTTCTGGGTTACACCGAGGAAGACATGGTTCGCGAATTAGACCATGGCGGTACCCTAAAATATATAGAAAACACCCTAAAGGTTGACAAGACGGACAGCCCGGAGAAATCCCTTGAGGAGATCTACCGCAAGCTACGCCCTGGGGAGCCCTTTATCTATGAAAATGCCAAGACTCTGGTGGAGAGCCTCTACGGAAATTCCAAACGCTATGATTTGGGGCAGGTAGGCCGCTATAAATTTAACCAGAAAATGGGGCTTAGTGAGAAATTAGTGGGTCAGCGCTCCCTTGAGACGGTTAAAGCGCCAGGGTCACGCACAACGCTCGTTAAAAAGGGGGGCGTCCTCACTCCTAAAATAGTAAAGGCTTTGGAAGACGCTAAAATCAAAAGCCTGCGTATTGAAACGCTTGACGGCTTGGAGCTTGAAGTCAATCGTCCCAAAACTTCCTTTCTTGTGGACCTGAGCGAGGGCGAGGGCCTGCATCAAAGTGCACATGAAGGCATGGTTATTTGCGGTGATATTGTAGATAAAGACACCGGAGAGGTCATCATCGCAAGTGGAGTTCCTCTCGATAACGAGACCATTTTTAGACTCAATGATCGTGGTGACAACTTGGATCAGACCGATATGGACTCCCAGGGAGAAAAGGTCCCCAAGGGGCATGTTTGTCTCTACAAATATGTCACCCTGGATCGTGAAGATATCCTTAATACCATGAAGTACATCATCGACCTAAGTGTGGGTGTAGGGTATGTAGACGATATTGACCACCTGGGTCATCGACGAGTTCGTCGCGTCGGAGAGCTATTACAGAATCAGTTTCGGATTTCACTGGCACGTATGGATCGGGTGATTCGAGAGCGCATGACGATTCAGGATATTAATAACCTGACTCCTCAGCTTTTGATCAATACTCGGCCCATTTCATCTTCGGTTGATGAATTCTTTGGTTCGTCGCAGTTGTCCCAGTTCATGGATCAGGTGAATCCTCTGTCTGAGTTAACTCACAAGAGGCGCTTATCGGCTCTGGGGCCGGGTGGATTGAAGCGTGAAAGAGCGGGTTATGAAGTTCGTGACGTTCATCCAACCCACTTCGGG
>CAZRLV010000402.1:0-3416 GCA_964600955.1 uncultured bacterium | reverse complement strand
ACTTTGGGGGGGCTTGTCAAAATGGGCAGGTCAGATCAGGTGCAGGTAGGGGATGTGCTTGAAATTGGACGGAGTGGGATGGCTGATATCGAGCTCAAAACAGGTGTCAACCTTAGACTGGTGGGTGGAACACGTTTGGAGTTGGGTCACGAAGGAGTGTTTTTACAGAGTGGACATATTATGGTTTCTGTAAAAACAAGAAAATCCAGATTCGAAGTTTTGACTCCCCTGGCACAGGTGGGTGTGCGTGGGACTATTTTTCAGGTTAGCCATGCAAAAAGAACTGAGATCCATGTATTCGAAGGATTAGTAAGGGTGGATAGGCGTGGGGAAAGAGACTCTGAAGTGTTTCTGGAGCGTGGTCAATGGGTACCGGTTTTGGGGCGATCAGGACAGAGGCTTGAAGTATTAGAATTTGACCCAAATAACCGACTTGGCTTCCAGCCTGTGAAGGTTGAGGCTGCGGGCGTTCCGACTGAGCCGATGCAAGCTGAGCAATTGAGGCTACAGGAGATTCAAAGGGGGTTGGAAAGGCAGAGGAGATTGGGAGAAAAGGCTTTTGTGGCCCAGGCTGGATTCCCAGCCCCGTCTATGGCTTCCAAAGAAATCCAGGTATTTTCCAAACCATCATATTCACCCTCAGATCCTGATTTTCGCGCGAAGGAAAGGGATTTGGAGGAACTTAGGAGGGGGAGAATTCAGCCTGGGGCTAACTATATCCAAGATAGGAGAAATCTTAGAGAAGAGCGCGAATTCGTTTCAGCATTATCTCTTAAGACTCGCTTTCAGGATTCTGCTATCGAACGATCACCTTCACAAGGGGAAGCCAATCTCGGGAAGAGGCGTATTGACGAGGAGTTGCGTGCGGTTCGATCTTTTATTTCAAGATCTCAGCTTGAGAGGCGCCGCCTGGTGCAGGAACTGGATCAAGTAGATCGTGAAAGGCAGAGGATTAGTCAAAAAATCAGCTCACTTGAATCCCGTCTAGTAGGAAATACCGCCCCTGATCCACGAACTCAGACCAGTCTGGTGTCACTCAGAATTCAAAAGCGCAGCCTGGATCAAAAGCGTAGTTCTCTGGTACAACGCCTCTCTATGCTTGATCGGGCCCTTGATGAGTCCAGAGCCCGCATATTCCGACTCCTGAACAGTCGCTCTGAGCGTAGACGCGCAGACCAGGATCTGGTGCGTGATGCTCGTCGATTGTTGCGATAATCAAGACAAAAAGCTTAATTATTTAGGGTCTTTTGTCGATCTAACCCATGCGGTCCTTGCGTGAAATTTGGGAGGAAACCTATGTATGCTGCTGAAGTCGCTACTTTGCTGGAAATTGATCCAGAGGAGTTCAAGTCTTTCGAACTTTCGGTCGCGTCAGTTTTAAATCTCGAGCAGGATTCTCACGGGTATATCTATGGGGATGAGCATTTGGGGGTTTTGCGAGACGTTTTTATTGAAGGTAGGCCTAAGCCTCCTCCCGTGGAGACAGACCATGATTTTGCATCTCCGAAGTCTGTGTTGGCGGATGATCTTTGCGCTGCACCCAAGAATAAAATTCCTATCGTACGTAAGCAACCTGAGGTTGAGCAGGTTTCGCAGTTCATGGACCTCCCCCGTCAGGAACCTGTTGTTGTGCCGGGGTCTTTGATCCGTGGAATAGAGACTCAAAAAGAGGGGTCTGAGGTTGAAAAGCCTAGGGTAGCGCCGGCGGAAGTTGAAGGGTATCAAATCAAGGATCTTCTAAAGCTAATGCAGGACCAACGGTCTCATTTTGAGACCAGAATTCGAGATCTTGAACAAGGTGAATTGGCAAATTTAAAAGAAGAGAATCTAAGGTTGAAGAAAGACAACCTGCTTCAGAAAAAAGAAGCTGAGACTCTACGCCACATCATTCGTAATCAAAACGAAGACAAGCGCTATCTGATTGGCAAGCTCAACGAGAAATTTTCCCTGAAAAACGCCTTTCTATGGCGCCACTCCAACACCAAGGTTTTCTCGGGAGAAGAAATATCATTGTAGAGGGAGACAGAAGCCAGAATTCAGGAGCCAGAATGGATAAAAAACTTAGGAGAAGAAGTTAGAATTATTAGCGTTTAGGCTTGACAGCGCAACTCAGAAATTTATCCTCTCCTGTCTCCCTACTTAAACAAGTCCGACAAACCTTTTAGTTGTTCTGGTGTTGTGGCGCTTGAGGCAACTTTGTTTTCTTCTTGGATGGCGTCGTAAACCTCTTTGCGGAATACCTTGATATGGTTGGGTGCGTTGATCCCAAGTTTGATCTGCTCGTTGCGGATGTCAACGATGGTGATTTCAATATCGTCACCAATCATGATTTTCTGGTTTTTCTTTCTTGTGAGTACCAGCATTACCGTGCCCCCCCGTCTTTGGACTCCTCAGGAGCGTCCCTTCGGTTCAGCTTGACCCCAAGTTTTCCTAGTTTCTTTTGGGTGGACGCCAGCATGGCTTTCATTTCTTCGAGAATAAAATGCTTAACTTTATGACGAGAACTGGTTGAAATAACCTGCTTGGCCCGCATGAGATTGGCATTGATGACGATCGGACCCTGCAGGTTGGCGGTCATGCGCTCGGGGTTGTCCTTGGGGATGACCACGATGGCATAGATGATGGCTTCATCGGGACTGGTGAGCTTTAAGTTAAAGACATCCTCGTCCGAGAGGTCCAGGGTGTATTCAGAGCGAAACCTGAGGGGATCGATAATGACAAAAGCGAGATCCGAATTGTCTACACACTGCAGCCACTTTAAGGGTTCAGTCGCCGGGTCATTCAGGATGACATAACGCGATGTGCGGTCAAATCCGAGAATCCCCTCGGGGAATGTAATGATGTCCTGTTCGGGCACCTCGAGTTCACCAAACCGTGTCGTTTTGATGTTCATAGTGCTTTCTCCTCATGAGGCATATGCTTCTCCTCGTTAAACTCAGCCAAGCCGCCGCTGGTTCCTACATAAACAATATCGGATCGTATGGTCTCGTAGTGAAACAAATCATGAATTTGGTCTCCCGGCATAGCATTGTCAAGATTATACACTTTCCAGTTGCCGTCTCTAAGAAGAATTAGACCTTCGTTTGTGCCAATATAAAGGGAATCGTCGACGAATAGAGCGCGATTAATGAAATTCGTGGGGAGTGGGGAGTTTCCCTTAAGGGGGAACTCCTGCAGTCCATCAGGTGTCATACGGCTTACCGTGTGACTTCCCGTGTAAAGCTTCCAGTTTTTACGGACCTTCATCTGGGAGGGTTCCTTAAGAATAGACAGTCCGCCATTTGTAGCGAAGAGTAGTAAATCTTTTTTGGGATCTGTTTGCACGTGGTAGAAAAGGTTTCCCCCTAAGGGGGAATTGCCGGGCCGATTGATGACTGTGTTTCCCTGGATAATTTGGAAGTTCCCGTAGAGAAAGT
>CAZRLV010000401.1:0-3438 GCA_964600955.1 uncultured bacterium | reverse complement strand
GAGTATATCCGCTCGCAATTAAGAGAAAACTGCGCCGTTGGGTCCGACGCCTTTTTTCCCTTTGCTGACGGCGTAGCCGAACTATTGGCTTCTGACCTACGCCACTTCATTCAATCCGGCGGCTCTTTAAGAGACGCAGAAGTCATTGAAACCATTGACCAGCATCAAGCTGTAATGCTCTTTGCCGGAATGCGGCATTTTAAGCACTAGTTTTTAACTATTTCCTAAAATACTTTCGTTGGACTTTTGAGAGGCCGTCTTCGTCATCTAGAAGTGCCACATCCGTTCCCAGGATGTCCTTGTAGTTTTCCTTGATATAACTTACGATTTTTTCGCGGCTACTTATGCCCTTATAGGACCCAAATGTTTCATCAAAGCTCATTTTATCCTCCTTGTAAATAATCGTGCGAATGAACTAAAACGGCTCTCGGCTTGATCGAGCACGAGTATTAACACCTGACCTAAGCACACGAACCTACAAACCAAGTTTTAAAGAGCAAATCAGACAAAGAGCTAAAAATAAGACGTTTTTTGTCTTTTTCCATTTCAAACCTTCCATCTTTAAACTTTTCATGTCTTTGGTGGTTAAAACTCTTCCTCTTCATCTCCTTGATTCAAATCTTCCCCGCGTTTATGATGTGTTTTGAGGCCTAAATGGACGGTTTGGTCCGCTACATTCCTTGAGAAAGGCAGGTTTTTCGTGGACAAATTATTGGCAGAATGCAAATCAGACTCAGGTTATAGTGGGTATAGAGAGGATCGAACCTCCTACAAGGTGTTAATTGTTGATGATGCTGTTTTTGTAAGAAAGCAGATGAAAAAGATCTTGGGGGATGTGGGCTACGAGGTTGTAGGCGAAGCTGAAAACGGCAAGGATGGATTTGATAAATTCTGTGCCCTGCAACCGGATGTGGTAACGCTTGATATCACTATGCCGGTGATGTCGGGCCCCGTTGCATTAGGTAAGATGCTAAAGCAAAATGGCTTGGCGCGTGTGGTTATGGTTTCTGCTATGGGTTCCGAAGATCATGTGAAGGAAGCTATCCTGAAGGGTGCCAAATCCTTCGTAGCAAAGCCAATCACCATTAACAATCTTAAAAGCTTTCTCAGAACTATTAAGACCGTGGTGGGCAAGGAATAGGTTTTCTACCTTGGGTTGACTGATTCAAAAAGGTAATTATGTCTGATAAAGGGCGCATGAAGAAAATCCTTGAGGAGTGCAAACGGCGCCCTGAAACCAATGGGATGAAAAAAAAATTACCTCGCCCATACGGTTTTGATAGTGGATGATGCCTTGTTTATGCGCAGTCATTTGTCGATGATTGTGCCGTATGGCTACTTGTCTTGTATGCTACGCTGCCGAGTGAGCATTTTTGTGGGATAAAAATCGAAGCTTTGATGGTTGGGTTTGATGCGGACCTTGGTATGAAAAAAGAATCAGCGATACATGTTCTTGTTGTGGATGGACAGGTAGTTCAAAGAACAGTTCTCAAGCGTTCCTTGCATTCCATCAGTGCTGAAATCACGGTAACAACCACCCCTAATGCTAAATTGGCACTTTCTCATCTACAAAGAAGGCCCGCCCAAGTCTTAATCACTGGGCTAGGGCTTCCCGAAGATGAGACCGAGGAGTTGCAGCGCAAGGTTTTAGAGGCGTTTCCGACAACCGTGATTTTGGATGAGGTTGATTTGAGCGGTTCAGGCGGTCAGTCCGTGAAAAACGTCTCCGACCAAAAAGCTCTTGAACATCAGTACAGGGAAGTTCTTACCCCACACTTGAATATATTGTTTGCTCGTTTAGCCACCAAGTCAGTCGTTCCAGCTAAAGATTTGCCATTTTTAAGAGAGGCTTGCGTTCGTAAATTGGCAACAAAACAGGGGCGTGCCAGATGCCCCAAAAATCCAAGGCTGCTTCTTATTGGAGTTTCTACCGGTGGGCCCAATGCCCTGAGAGATGTTTTACCCCTGCTCAATGCAACCATTCGTTGTCCGATTGTTGTCATTCAACATATTTCAGATCATTTTTGCGAGATTTTAGTCAAGCGTATGGATCAACTCTGTAGTCTTTCGGTATTGTCAGGGCAAAAAGGGTGCGAATTACGACCCGGAACCGTATATTTTGCTCCGGGAGATCGACATAGTATTTTGAAAAGGAATAAGGATGGGGTCGTTGTGTTTGACTCGGTTAAAGAGACGCGGGTCGATGTTCCCAAGCCTTCGGTGGATATCTTCTTGAAGTCTCTTATGGAAATTGGTTTTCATCGTATTGTGACAGTGATTCTCACGGGTATGGGTAGCGATGGCTTGCGGGGGGTTAGGTTATTAAGACCCAAAGGGGCTTATTGTATTGCTCAGGATGAAGCCAGCTCTCTGGTATGGTCCATGCCGCGTCATGTGATTGAAGCTGGAGAATCTGATGAGGTTCTGTCTCTCGATCGGATTGCTGAACAGCTGAACAGGATGCTCTCATGAATTCTCGTTTTGTAGCCATTACCCACCATGAGTATCTTCAGCTTAGCAAACTCCTGGAAGACCAGTGCGGGATTCACGTGGAACTTGATAAACGCTACCTGTTTGAAACCCGTCTCAAGAACTTTGCCTGTGAACATGGTTGCCGTTCATTTACAGAGTTCCTTGAAAAGGCTCGCGAGCCGGACTCCGTAGTTTTGCCCGAACTGATTGATCTGATGACCACCAACGAAACCTTTTGGTTTCGCGATCCTACGGTTTGGGAATGCTTGGAACAAAAAGTTTTTCCGGAATTACTTGAATTACTGGATTCACGTAAACGGGTTTTTCTCTATATCTGGTCCGCAGGATCTTCTACGGGGCAAGAGACCTATTCCTTATCGATTTTACTGCACGAAGTCGCTAAAAAAATGGGTCTCTCAGAGCTGACTTCGCGCATTAAAATTCTAGGTACCGACCTCTCTCCCAGTGTTTTGAAAATAGCCCGCGAGGGGGTCTACGATTTCAGGTCGTTATCGAGGGGGCTCAGTCCTGAGCGGCGCAACCATTGTTTTGAAAAAGTGGATGAATTGAACTGGAAAATAAAGTCGCAATATCGTGTGGGTCTGGAGTTTAAACAGCTCAATTTTATGAGTCCACTGGTGGGTCTGGGAACCTTTGATTTGATTCTTTGCCGCAATGTCTTGATCTATTTCACAGATGACTGCAAGCGTGAACTCTTGGACAAACTGGCGAATCAGCTTATAGAGGGAGGACTCTATTTCGCGGGAGCTTCTGAGGCCATTAGCCGTTTTTCCAACCGCTTCCAACAATGTGAGTTTAAAAAGTCAGTTTACTACCAACGGCCCAGCACTAAAGATAACTAGGGGTTGAAAATACCCTGAATTTCATCGTCATCCGCCGGGGGGGGGGGCGGGGGGTGGGGGGGGGCGGGGGGGGGGGGGGGGGGGGGGGGGGGGGGGGGGGGGG
>CAZRLV010000400.1:0-3445 GCA_964600955.1 uncultured bacterium | reverse complement strand
TCCATAGGGTTTAGGCTAATCGGACAAAAAGTACCCGCGCTTGCCGAAAGGACACGTATCAGCAAGGTAACTAACAATCATGATATTTAGTCATTGTCGTCAAATTTAAGGTCTCCTAACCATGTATAAACAACACGGACAGCTCTACTTCTCCCCCTCAGACCTGACCCGGTACATGGAGAGCCCATTTGCCTCATGGATGGACAGATTTTCCATTGAGCATCCTGATCAGGCGCCAGAAAAAGACCCAGCCGATGCTTTGATGAGTTCCCTCGCGCAAAAGGGCTATGAGCATGAAGATGCGTTGGAGGCAGCCTTTATTGAGCAAGGCCTCAATGTAGTTAAAATCGAAGGTGAATCGTCAGAGGAAAAGCACGCCAATACGCTTGCAGCGATGCGCCAAGGCGTTGATGTCATTGTACAAGCCCGATTAGAGCTACCACCTTTTGGTGGCTACGCAGACTTTCTGGTTAAGGTAACGCATGAAGCAGAGTCTAGCTCTCCTGCTAAAAACAAGAGCAGTCGTGTCCTTCCGGACGGTGCGCCTAAATCCCCCTGATTCTTCCGGTATTTTGTTTTCCAGGAGGTCCAGTTATGGATAGAAATGGAGAACAGCAACTAGAAATTCTAAGCAAAAAGTTTTGCCAATGGCGAAGCAGAAAGAAGTACAAGTATGAAAAAATCCCCAAGAATCTGTGGTCGGATGCTATTGAAATATGTCAATTTGTGAAACCGGGAAGAGTATCTAAGATTCTGGGATTGAACCACCAAAAACTGGTGCGCTGCATAGCAGAAGGAAAGGTAAATCCAGCCCCCGGCTTTATTATGCTGGAAGCTAACCAGGCTTTATCGCGAAATGCAGTCTTTACTCTGAAGGGAAACGGAGAGAAGACTGCCGTTATCGAAACAGACCTGGCATCCACCTCCAATCTTTTACCTACAATTTTAGCCTGGCTAAAATGATCCAACTTACTCCACAGCTCAGGATTTGCCTCTATGCTTTACCGGTAGATTTTCGACGTGGAATTGATGGGTTGGTAGGAATTTGCAAAAAAGTATTCCAGGTGGATCCGTTTAGCGGATATCTTTTTGTTTTCACCAATCGCCGCCGCAGTGGAATCAAGATCCTGGTTTATGATGGGAATGGGTTCTGGCTGTGCTACCACAGACTCAGTAAGGGAAGGTTGAAGTGGTGGCCCACCTTGGGACAAGGGGAATCTGCCTTGATGAATTTCCCGGTCTTTGAACTCCAATCCCTTTTAATGAACGCCTATCCAGATAAGTCAGTAGGTTCTCTTTTTCGCAGGGTCCTACAGCCCTGAAACTGAGTTTTTAAGAGATTATGCGCCAGGGGTTGTGGGTCACCCATTGTTATCCGATATGACATTCCTATGAGCAAACCCGAATCCCTGAAACTGAGCCAGGAAGAAGTCCAGGAGCTTGAGACTGCGATTGAAAACAATGATCTGTCTGCTGATCAGAAGCAGACGCTCAAGGAAATCATAGATGCTCTGGATGAGGTTTGCAGGACCCTGGAACAAAAGCGTGCAAGCATTGCCAGACTTCGCAAATTATTTGGATTAAAAACTGAAGCGATCCCCGGGGATAAGAATCGTTCAGAGGGTTCATCCGGTTCGCAGAGTGACGAAAAAAAAAGCCTCCTGCCATTAGGCGAAAGAGGCGGCCTCGCGATCAGCAATGTTCTCCAGACAGGGTTTTAAAGTTCTCATGTGACGATGCCGTGTATGGCAGTGTCTGTCCTGGGTGCCAAAAAGGACGCTACTATCATGAGAGTCGCCGGGAGGGACCTTTTTTGTTCATCGATGGAAACCCCCAATTTGAGTCCACTGAGTACTACCGGGACTGTTTCAAATGCAATGGTTGTGGTTCCACCGTAAAAGCCAAACTCCCTCCAGGAATAACTCCCAAAAGAAAATTCTCTCCTTCGGCAATTGCCACCGCTGGAATCTCGCGCTATATCTATGGCGTCCCACATTACCGAACCGACGTCATCCAGGGGATGGGGGGAAGCTTCGTTCCTGATTCTTCTCTCTTTGAGATGAGTGAGACCTTGATGGATGTTATCAAACCCGTTCATTCACTACTGGAAATCTATGCCGCCAACTCCGATTTAGTCTGGATTGACGACTCTAGAATGACCATTCTTTCTCATCTTAAGGGCAAGGAGGGTGACAAAAAGACCACCTGGATTTCAGGACTTGTGGCCCTTTATGATGCCCAATATGAAGTCTGGCTCTACCAGACTTCTGAAGACATGGCAGGCCGCTCTCTTGATTCACTTTTGAGCCAGAGAAGTCGCGATGAAAAATTATTGATTATGTCCGATGCGCACGCTGCCAATAATCCAGCACAGGAGCATCAGGAAAGGTTTATTCAAGCAAATTGCCTGGCTCATGCCAGAAGAAAGTTCCATGACCTTCTATCCAGTAACGAATCAGAATGCATAGAGGTACTGAAACAGATGAAAAGAGTTTGGGCTGTGGAAAAAGAGTGCTCTGAAGAAGGATTGGATGGGGTTCAAAGAATGCTTCGCCACCAGGAGAAATCTGGCCCGGTTCTGTCTCAGCTCAAGCACTTTGGTGAGACCAGCCTAAAAGATCACAGTATTGAGCCTAACAGCGAACTGGGGAAAGCCTGGCGGTATTATTTGAACCACTTCGAAAAGCTGACCACATTTTTGCGAGTTCCAGGTTGTCCAATAGACAATAATAAGGCCGAGCGAGAACTCAAACGTGCCATTTTACATCGCAAGAATTCTCTATTTTATCGCTATGATATGGGCGCTCTGGTTGGTGATGTCATCATGTCCTTAGGTTTCACAGCCTTGGCTTGTGGGTTAAACCCACTGGCTTGGTTTACAGACATGATTGAAAATCGTCACTCCGTGTTCAGAAATCCAGAGCTTTGGCTACCCTGGATATGGAAAAATCAAAACCGATACATTCCCTGGCAAGATCGCGATATTGACGGTTTGCGCTGGAAAGACATAACCCGCGAACACCTATTGAATAATAAAGGTGACCCAAGTCAGAAGCCAGCCATTGAAAAAGTGGCTGCTTAAATATTCTGATGTGGTAACAGGAACCATCGAGTTTACATAACCTTGGTTATGCGACTCTGTAGGAAAACTCCTGGGCCATCTCATGCACTAGCATTACAATTTTTCCACGACAAAATTTCAGCGGCTCCCCCAGAACCCCCAGGATTTTGTACGCCTGAACCATAAAGATTGAAACCCCTTTGGCTACTGTGATTTGATGGGCTTAACCCCAATAGGACAAAAATTTAGGCGCACAGTCCGGAAGGACACGATTCATCAACCATAATGATTAACTCCAAATAGAACCTGCAGTTACGTCTATCGTAGAACCGGTGATGTAGCTAGATTGATCAGACAGCAAAAAAAGGACTACATTGGCAATTT
>CAZRLV010000399.1:0-3458 GCA_964600955.1 uncultured bacterium | reverse complement strand
ATGTATTAAAGAATAAAAAAATCAGGATCAACATACAAAACTTCAGCATTTCAGCTTCGATACAAAGGCAGCGCGCATGACCCTTAGCAGGACGAGTTTTGAGCACCGCAGGTGCTCCCGTCTCAAAATCAATTTTAAAGACCTGGGAAATACAGCCGCCACTCAGAGATACAGCCCTGAGCATTTTTCTCTTAAGCTTTTGTCGAATCAAAGTCTCAATCAAATCAAAGTTCATGTTTCATGAATAAAAGCGAGTTCAATTTGGAAACAATAATGACTCATAGGTTGGACATACTGACTCAAAGGTCATAAAAATGAGAATATTCCGTCGAAGATTTAGCTGATCTTAGCAGGTTTACGCTTCTAAGCCTAGTTCTCAGGTTTTGGCATGAAATTTGTTACCAGTGAGGCAGGGGTAAGCACAATGAAACGACTACGCAGGGAGGATCTCATGGAAGAGTATTGTTGTCTCTCGAATCTGGGTAAAAATTATCGGCAGGAAGAAAGCCTGAGAACCTTTGTCCCCAATATCGAAACCTTTGTTTCTGAGGATGGGGTCCGCATCCTCATGGATATGCCAGGGCTCAATCCCGATTCCGTAGAAATCGAGACCAGTGATGGGAATGTCACGATTCATGGGGCCTTAACTG
This sequence comes from uncultured bacterium, assembly GCA_964600955.1. GTDB lineage: Bacteria > Muiribacteriota > UBA6191 > UBA6191 > UBA6191 > CAZRLV01. The sequence continues at coordinate 2,808 of CAZRLV010000399.1, read as the reverse complement.
TGCCCAGAGTTGGTAAGTTGCTTTCTTCTGTTTCTCCATGCACTCGAGAATTCTCTGAAACCTTCTTGTTTGAGGAAAACCTCGATCATGAGCGAATTGAAGCTGAGTTTTTTAATGATACTCTGCAAGTCATGATCCCCTACCAGGGCATCATTGAAGAGTTAGAACCGCCAAGCATTCATTAAGCGGGTCGAGAGCATTTTTCAGAAACTTATAGCCACGGAAGGCATGCCTGCAAGCCAGGTCCTGGATCGTCTTTGGATTTTCTGTTCAGCCTGGATTGACTAGTACTAAGGGGTACTTGAGATTCAGGATGGACATAAAATCCATTACGAGGCAGGGCCGCATCAGTCATTGATCCGGTCTGTATCAAACAGCCACATAATTATATAAACCGCTCTAGTTCCGATAGTTCTGTAGTTCCTTCTCCCAAGTCCCTTGCTTCCTCTGCTGCTTTCTATTAAAATTCCTACAAAATTATCGCTAAATTTTCATAATTTGTCGGTACTGTTGTCAATTTAAGGGGGTCTCTCTGGAACAGAATGAAACCAAGCTAAATGAACAGGAGCTGGAAGACGTTGCAGACACAAGCTCCCCCGGATTCTGGGATGAGGACTCCAGGACAGGGCTCTCTGTTGACGAGTTGCTGATTCAGAAAAGTATGGACCCAACCGATCGTGAAATCGGTACGCGATTGGCAGGTCTCTATCTGGCTTCTGGAGAATTGCAGCTAGCTGTAGATGAGTTACGATTGCTCTGGTTGCAGTACCCTCAAGATGAATCCTTGACCCTGGAAATCGCCAGATTATACGCAAGAAAACAAGAATTTGAAAGGGCTTTCGAGTTTTATGAGCAGACGTTAAAATTCAGTCCGTCACATCGCGAAGCACTGAGTGAGTACGGGCAACTCCTGGTTCAAAATCAGCGCAAAGAGGGGGCAATCCCGGTTCTGGAGAGATTCAAGCTTTTGCAGCCTTCTGACTCACAGGTCTACCTGCTTTTATCGGATGCTTATCTTCATAACGAGGAAACCGGCAGGGCGGTGGAAAACCTTAAGCAGGCTCTCAAGAAATTTCCTGAAAATGCAGAGGTCCGTATTCAGCTGGCCCGTATTCTCGAAAGTCAGAAGCTTTATGAGCAGGCGATTCAATTATTAACGCATTTGGCTTCAGGTCTGGAATCAGGCTCACTGGCTCGTGAGAGACTCTCAATTTTGGTGGACTGCTATATCGGAGAGAGTCGCTATGATCTGGCGACTGAGCTTTTGGAAAAGTATCGAAGTCAGTATGCCCAGGATGCATCCATTCTTAAAAAATTGATTTTACTCAACTCCAGGCTGGAACTCTGGGGTGAAGTTGAAGAAGCTCATCTCAAGAGAATTGAGTTGGAACCGGGTTACGAGGCTTATCGTTCTCTAGCTGACTTCTATTGCGAGCGTGAGGACTATGAGAAATTGGAAAAGCATTTGGTAGCAGGACTGGAGTTGTTTGCTCGAGAGGCAGATCTACATTCAAGACTGGCGATTCTTTATAAGGAGGATGATCCTGAAAAAAGTATGGATTCCTTGGAAAGAGCCTTGGATTTGAGTCGTGAGCCGGTTGAGCCTTGGCATTTTCTAAAGGGCGAACTGTTGATTCGTCTTGGGCACCATTCTCAAGCCCTGGAATGGTTTACATCAATGAAAGAGGTTTTTCCGGGTTGCGAATATGATGAACGCGTAGAAGATCTAATCGAACGAGACCGCCGTTACAAGTTGACTTATCGTATCTTGAAAAAGGCGGGTCAGTCCTTGGGAAAGGGGCAGTATCGCAAAGCTCTTTCGCATTATCGGGAATTGGTAAGACTCGTTCCTGATAACCCGGTTTGGCTCGAGCAGTTGGGAAATCTATGTTCCGTTGAAACCTATTACGCAGAAGCCTTCGAGAATTTTGAAAAAGCGATTTCCCATCAGAAGCCTGAGCGACGCTCAGCCCTTTATGAAAAAATGTTTTCATTGGCTTATGTTTACGGCGATTTTGAAAGGGCTAATGATTGTGCCGAGTTTGTGTCTGTAGGAGCCTCGAAGGAAGTAGAGTTTGAGATCCAGAAGATTCGTAACTATCGTCATCTTCTGGCTGAGAAAGCCTATGCATTGGAGCATTTTGAACAACTCATGATGCGATTTCAGAGGGAGGCTGAAAAGGGGGGGAATCCAGTTGCCAAGCTGTGCAATGGCTTTAGTTACCTCTATCTTGGTTCGCATCTTCTCGATTCTGATCTTTGGGCTTCCCAGGCCAAAAAAATCTTTAATTCTTTTCTGGGGCAGAAGGAATTTCAAACTTTTTTTCCTTATGCCTATGAAGGATTGTATTTAGCCCATCTTATGGATTATGACTCGGATGAACTTGTGGACCTTCTGGGGACTTGGGTTCGGGTTGATGGGCGAGATTCCGTGCGCTCCTTATACCTTGAGGAACTCTATCGTCGGGGAGACTTTCGCCAGGGTCTGGAGTTTGTGGAAGACCTCCTGCAAAGTGAAGATCATCCACTTGAGTTCCGGTTCAAGCGCCAACACTTTGCTTTTGCCTTTTGGCAGGCTCGAGGCGGGGATCTCCGCGAGCGAACTCAGCATCTTAAGGCTTTGCAGCTAGCTTGCTCCAATGATCCCACAGATCCTCTGGTTTATTTTGACCTGGGTATCGGACTCTATTTTTATATGGGTGAAGAGCCTGATGAACAAAGCTATTATCGGATTTCGCAGGCCATGAAAAAGGCTTTAAAGCTGAGCCATGACCAGATTTCTATTCAGATATATATGATTAAGGTTAT
>CAZRLV010000398.1:0-3468 GCA_964600955.1 uncultured bacterium | reverse complement strand
CATGGGGCAGCGGTAACAATAGGGGGACATGGCGTGCTTGATTCCAGGAACCTGGGTCCCCGCCAAACGCCAGTTTGAATGAGCCGTAAGATTGATTGCCAGAAGAGACCTACCGGAGTAGCAATGTCTCAAGGCGATGATTTCACTGACACCCGTATGTATCTTCGCCAAAAGAATAGCGGTTTCATCAGCTTCGGTTCCAGAATTGGTGAAAAAGGATTTTTTTAGATTGCCCGGAGTGATCTCAGCTAATTTCTGCGCGGTATGCACGATGTTCTCTGTAGGGTAAAGAGTTGAGACATGACCTAGCTTTCCAAGTTGGGAAGACATGGCATTTACAACTTCTTCCTGGCAATGTCCTAGAGAAACGGTAAGGATGCCGCCGAAAAAATCGAGATATTTTCGGCCATCCAAATCCTCCACTTCACAGCCTTTGCCCTGGGTCAAAACAATGGGCTCCTGGTAGTAATTGGCTACACAGGGAAACATAAATTCTTTATGCTTCTGACGAATTTTCTCGGATTCAGACATTACTCTCCTCCTTTGTTAAACGGTTCAGCTCGATATCACCCAATGTCATTAAGTTAAGCCGTAGAAGTGAATGCACTCCCCATAAATTCGTCATTGTGGACCCCGATCCGCAATCCATCTTCTTGCCTAAATAGCCATCTGTGGCTAAACCCTTGGATCCTGAATCAAGTTCAGAATGACGCGGTGGGGCCGCATGACGAAGCGCTGGGAGTTCCTAGATTCCTTTGATTCAATTGCTCCCATTATTTCTATTGTTTCATCTTCTTTTCAACTTTATATGATTCTTTCCCTTGGCGTCTTTCGTTATGAAAACTGCTCTAGGGCAGTTGCTTCACCATGTTTTCGTAGGTATCTGGCCTGCGGTCGCGATAGAACTGCCAAATTCTGCGCACCTCTTCGATCATGTCTAGATCCATCGTGGCCATTACCAATTCGTCATCGTCTTCGGAACCTGTGGCTAAAAACTCTCCCCGTGGATTCACGAAATAACTGGTCCCATAGAATTTTCCGATATTCCAAGGGGCTTCCGTTCCTACACGGTTGCTACAGCCCATAAAAAAACCATTAGCTACAGCATGTGCAGGTTGCTCTACTTTCCAGAGATACTGCGAGAGACCTGCAACTGTGGCAGATGGATTGAATACAATTTCAGCTCCATTAAGCCCGAGTAGGCGGGCTCCTTCGGGAAAATGGCGGTCATAGCAGATATAGACCCCTACTTTAGCGTAGCGGGTATCAAAGACTGGGTAACCCAGGTTTCCTGGTTTGAAGAAGAATTTTTCCCAAAACCCTGAAGTTTGAGGGATATGATTCTTGCGATATTTGCCAAGATAACTGCCGTCTGCATCAATTACGGCGGCCGTGTTGTAATAAACCCCGGCTATTTCGCGCTCATAAATGGGAACGACTAGCACCATTTCATATTTGCGTGCATATTCAGCAAGGCGCTCTGTGGTGGGTCCGGGGCAGGATTCTGCCAGGTCATACCAGCGCTTGTCTTGACCGGGACAGAAATAAGGCCCGTTAAACACCTCCTGAAGACAGAGGATCTGAACGCCTTTTTTACCGGCTTCCTCGATCATGGGGATATGTTTCTCAAGCATAGCTTCGGCAACATCCGCCACAGCCACACTCTCGTCATTGATGGGATTACTCATTTGGATCAGTCCGCCAACTACGGATCTAGCCATGGGATACCTCCTTGGAACACTCAGGACTTTGGGTACATAAAACATATAATGCCCCCTGGAAGCTTTGCAAGCAGTGCCGGGAAGTTTCTCAGATTCTATTCTAATGAAGCCAAAATTTCGTCTTATAGCCGTCATGTCGCTGGATGGGCGCATAGCCCGTGATGACAGGGATGTCGTGTCCTGGGGCAGTCGAGAAGATAAGGTTCATCTCAAACGGGAGTTGTCCCAGCACGATTTATTGCTCATGGGGCGCAAGACCTGGGAGGTTTCAAAGGATTTGTTCATCTCGCAGCCCTCGTTGGTTTTAACGCATAGAGTTTCTGGATGGGTAGAGGATAGTCCACTTTTGTCATGGTTTAGCCCAAAAGATTCCGATTTGAGGCAGATTTTGTCTGACAGGGGATTTAAATCGGTAGCTGTACTGGGTGGATCTCAAATCTATGCTCTTTGCGTGCAAAAAGGATGGGTGGATGAGATTGCATTGACGATTGAACCCTTTTTCATGGGACAGGGATTTTCCTTAATTTCTGCGGTTTCTTTGGATCAGGACCAGGGCGGTTTCAAACTGGAGTCTACAGAAGTCCTCAATCAGCGCGGCACTTTAGTTTTACGCTATGGAAAAAACACTTCGATTATCTAAAATTCATATTGTCTAAAATCCAATAAGAAAGAATTTGGAATTCTTGACCTCGCGGGAGACATAGTATTCTCCCACCTTTACATAGATGGGCAAAATGGTCATCCCCGTGGGACTGGCAATGAGCCGATACCAGTCAAAGCGAGTTTTTTCCACCTTTTTGAGTTGCAGATGGTCTCCCTTGTTCAAGGAAACTCTAAAGCGTAAAACGGTAATCTCGCCCTCCTCGTCGAGGGCCATTTCGCGCTTTAAAAAAACCGCCTTGGGGTAGCGTTTTCTGAGTTCATTCAGCAGAGATTCCGGGACCAGTAGTTCCTGGTCATGATTGACTTTAATACTGGATTCTTTATCTCTTATGTCCTGTTGACCCGTTTCACTGCGCGTAAGTCTTCCGCGTTTGTATTTTAACCATAGTTTACGTTTCCCATAGCCTGGAAAATTACGCTTAAAAACCGGAAGGGCCCAGAGATCGGAAAACTCAATCAAGGACTGTGTGGCAAAATGGGTTCCAGAATCCACAGTTTTAGGTTTAGTCTTGCCTTCAAGTGTTTTTAAGACAGGATCAAGGGCGTCTCTCACGTTAGGGGGTGCCGTCTGATAAATCTGCGAGAGTTCTTCGAGTCGAGTGTCGGTGTCAATTTTTTGCGCCAGATCCTTAGCAAAATCTAAAAACGGCTCCTGATCTCCTGAATTTTCAGCTTCCATATAAAGATGGGTTAGCCTTCCAATGTCCAGGGCAAGATCGAGATGTGTTGAATTCTTAAATTCAAGGTTTCTCGCGCGTTCAGTACGCGCCGCCTCTTCAGCATTAACCCTGAGCTCCTGTGGGGTCTGATCTTCATTGGCCCCTTCAATCCCGGAAAACCCTGGCTCAATTCCACTTAGACAAATTGTGAATAAAAACCCAATGAGGACAACGAAAACAAAAAAATAATCTCGCACAAACCTATCTACTGCCAAAACACCGCAATTGTTTCCAAAATTTTGTGATTTGAAGCCTCGATGTAGAATCTGTCACAGAAGAAAGGCTGTGAGGCTGAGAGCTATTAGGCTGTACCTGGGTTTGGAACCTGTAGTAACACGCCCGCTCTACAAGCTGCTCACAGAGCG
>CAZRLV010000397.1:0-3471 GCA_964600955.1 uncultured bacterium | reverse complement strand
AAGCGCTCACAGGATGCAAGCCCAGCTTCATACCCCAGGGGGGTTAGCCTGGCATCTGCATTATCATGTCGAATATAGGCACGATGCTCTACCATGGATGAAAACATACGGTAGGGCTCTTTGGTTCCGCGAGTCACAAGGTCATGAATTAAAACACCCGTGTAAGAATTTTCTCGGGTAATTGCTATGGGGGGCTGGGATTGGAGCTTTTTTGCGGCGTTGACACCGGCTACGATTCCCTGAGCGGCAGCTTCTTCATATCCGCTTGTGCCATTGATTTGTCCTGCAAAAAACAGGTGCTCAATGATCTTTGTTTCGAGACTAGGGTAGAGTTGGGTAGGATCAAAAAAATCATATTCAACTGCGTAACCAGGTCTGAGTATGGCAGCATTTTCAAGTCCTGGAAGAGTGCGTACAAGCTGAATTTGCAGGTCATGGGGCATTGAAGTGGAAAACCCCTGCAAGTAAACCTCTGAGTTATGACGAGACTCGGGTTCGAGATACAGCAGATGCGAAGGCTTATCCGGAAACTTTTTAAACTTGTCCTCTATGCTTGGGCAATAGCGCGGACCAATTCCTTTGATTTGTCCTGAGTAAAGAGGAGAACGACTCAGGTTTTTCTTAACAAGCTCACGGGTTTTTTTGGTGGTTCTTGTCAAATAACACGGGAGTTGTTCAATTGAGCGATCACGGGTCAAAAACGAGAAGGCCGGCATCGGGTCTTCACCAACTTCTGGCTCAAGGCCGCTGGTGTTGATGGATGAAGCTAGAATACGTGGAGGGGTTCCGGTTTTCAACCGGGTCCGTTTGAACCCAAGCTTGGCAAGAGATTCTGATAGGCTGTGGGAGGGGGGTTCACCCATGCGTCCAGCAGGAATCATTACTTCACCTATATGACAAAGCCCGTTTAAGAAAGTGCCTGTGGTCACAATCACAGCGTCTGCAAGGTGGGTACAACCACTGCGGGTCTTAACGCCAGTGACTTTGTCGTGATCTACAAGCACTTCAGACACCTCTGCTTGCAGCAACGATAAGTTTTTCTGTTGCTCTAGCACCGAGCGCATTTCAAATTGGTAGAGAATTTTGTCAGCCTGTGCTCTGAGGGCTCGTACCGCAGGCCCTTTCTTGCGGTTCAAGGTTCGAATTTGAAGCAGGGTTCGATCTATGGTTAGCCCCATTTGTCCGCCCAGAGCATCGATTTCGCGCACGAGTTGTCCTTTAGCACTGCCCCCCACAGAAGGGTTACAGGCCATGAAGGCAACCTGGTCCAGGTTTAGGGTGAGAAGAAGGGTTTTATGACCCATGCGCGCTGAAGCCAGGGCGGCTTCTATGCCAGCGTGACCGGCACCGATCACAATGACGGATGATCTTGAAAAACTCATAGTCTTCCTTCAGAATGCGCATGAATTAAAAGGGTTAGTTCACTTGGCGCAATATTTGAAATTCTTGAAAGCTGACCTAGACTGTCTGGTTGAACGGACGCAATTTGCTCAAGGGTATTCGAGCTGAGGGTCTGACTGAAGTTGGATAAATCCAGAGGATGTGGGAGGGGGCGTGTGTCGAGGTCATGTGCATAACGTCGTCTTCGGTCAAGTTTTTCAAGGAATGAGGCGTATTTGAGCTGGATCTCAATTTTAGAGATTAAGACAGGGTCGCTTTTGCAGGGATAACCAAATTGTTCCAGCTGAGAATATCCAAGTTCCGCACGCGATAGCATATCCGCGAGAGATGAGGGCTTTTTGAGGCGCGGGGAACCCAGAGCATCCAAGAGGGATTGGTTTTTCTGCGAGTGGTTAATTTGAGTTGAAGTTAGGTTTTTAAGTTCAAACTCTAGCTCGGTCATTTCTCGAAGGTGTTCAAGAAACCGTTCACGGTCAACCAAGCCAAGCTGGTAGCCGATTTCACTTAGGCGTTCTTCAGCATTATCGGTTCTGAGATAAAGCCTCCACTGCGATGCAGAGGTAGTGAGTCGATAAGGCTCGGAGCGTTTATGGGTTACCAACTCATCGATCAATGTACCCATATATGAGGTTGTCGTGGGTAAGACTAGCGATGACTGATCTTTGGCGAACAAATATGCATTGATTCCGGCAACTAGCCCCTGAGCCGCGGCTTCCTCGTAGCCACTGGTGCCATTCACCTGCCCCGCAAAAAACAACCCTGACACCGCCTTTGATTCAAGTGTTCTGCGAAGTTGTGTGGCGCAAATAGCATCGTATTCAATTGCGTAACCAAAACGTAAAATCTCCGAGTTTTCCAAACCTTTCACAGAACGTACAATTGCCTCTTGAGCGGCTGGAGGCATGGATGTGGTCAAGCCCTGGAGATACCACTCGTCATAAAGGTCTGATTCAGGCTCAAGAAAAACCTGATGGATCTCCTTGTCCGGGAAGCGTAAAACTTTGCGGTCGATAGAGGGGCAGTGTTTGGGCCCGTCCTGAGTAATATTGCCGAGCACGATAGGAGATTGAGGTAAAAACTTTTTTACTGCGCTAATGGTGTCTTGGTTGGTGAAGCTGAGATAGCAGGGTCGTTGATCTGACTTTGCGCTTTGTCCCGTAAAGGTCTTGAGGTTCGCATGACCCGTTAATTCCTTAAGGCCCTCAAAATTGATCGATCTACCGGAAACACGTGGTGGGGTGGCGGTTTGAAGCCGACGAGTCCGAATGCCAAGCTCGCGCATACTTTCACTAAGCTTAAGGCTAGGAAGCTCATGGTCGGGACCCCCAGGTCGGCGATGGTCGCCAAGTATGATCGTGCCATTTAAAAAGGTGCCCGTGGCTACAATCACAGAAGGAGCATAATAACTAAGGCCGGTTAAGAGGCGAACCCCCTTAACTTCGTTACCTTGTGAGATAAACTCGACAGCCTCACCCTGAAGAAGTGTAATTTTTGAATGATCCTCAATACGCTTTTTCACTTGAAGGTGATAAAGCTTTTTGTCCGCCTGCGCTCTGAGTGCACGCACAGCAGGTCCTCGGCTCTCATTGAGTTCGCGTATCTGAAGGTAAGCGTCGTCAATGAACTGGCCCATCAATCCACCGAGGGCATGAATTTCTCGAACTAAATGCCCCTTACCCGGACCCCCAATGGATGGATTGCAGGGCATTTTGGCAATACAGTTTAAATTGGTAGAAAGAAGCAAAACTTCTGAACCAAGATTAGCAGCCGCAAAAGCAGCCTCAACCCCAGCATGCCCCGCCCCAATTACAACAACATCAAACTCTTGATTTCTCATTTTTACCCCAAAGAAGCGCGTCAGTATAGGGGGTTTGGCTCCCCCTACACAAGCCAAGACCCAAGTTGAGGAGGTATGGATCACTAACGGATGTAGTGCCGAACTAAGGACTCGGAGAGGTCTTGGTACTGGTTTATAAGGTAGTCTTCTCCAATGTATAAAACCACCAATGTGGCCAGGATGATGTAGGGCCCGTAGGCGATCAGGGTGAACCCCTGTTTTTTATCTATAAA
>CAZRLV010000396.1:0-3478 GCA_964600955.1 uncultured bacterium | reverse complement strand
GCGTCCAATTGATTCCCTTTGCCCACCTCGTAAAACTCAGGGACCAATACATAAGAGAACACCGTCACGCCGTCTTGAGAATCATAGGGATTGGTAAAGGTGGATCGAAAAGAATGAATTAGAGTTGGGGGTTGTCCGCCCCGAACCTCCTGGCCATTCCCGGCATGCATAATAATCACCGAATCATAGTTGCTAAAATCAATGAGAACGTCCCAGAGGGCCAGGACCTCTAAAACCCCGTTTTCGAGAACACTGGGGTCCACTTGAGAGCCGTAGTTGCTATGAGACTGAGAGAATTTGACGGCTGTTGAGATATCTGGAAAACTCAGATCAACTGGGTGTAATCCCCGCGACTGGTCTAAATAATACTGCTCAACCTGAGCTTCAACAGCAGCGTAAGCGCCCGATGCCGCGCCAACCGTGAAAGAATCATGCTCCGTGAAAGAACTCCCCTCAGTAAAGGGCGTCCTCAAAACCAGGATTCGATTTACCTTAGTCCCAACACTGGAAATCGATGGCCGCAAACCCTTGGGCAAGATGCCGGCTGTGGGCTTGATTCCCCCCGGACGAATATCCGAGTTTTCTTGAGAAATCCCGCTTAACCCTCGCAAAGACGGATGAGGCGGCATGGAATGCAGAAACCACCCAGGCAGAATAAACCAAAAAACAGCGAGCCAAATTTTCCTATGTGTCATAAGTCTGGTGGTTTTGAAGAAAGGCTATGAGGGCAAAGAAAAGATGGATCCCCTGGCTTGACCAGGGGATCCATCTTTCTCTTTCTCCATTCCGATGATTCCTGTAGTTCCGATAGTTCTCTAGTTCCTTCTCCCCTACTCCTTCTCCCTAATTACTCGTCCAAATTTGAAAATTGTTTCAATCGTCTTCTAATAAGGCTCCCGCTAAAATATCAGCCACGTCTGCTGAGGGCAAAGAACTTGGGGCCGGAACATCATTTTTTATAAAAGAAACTACAACCGGGAATCCTCTGCCGTTGAGAGTCTGAAAGGCACTGATATTTTCAACAATTTGCCATTGACCCGCAGCTTTTTCCAAGGCGCTCAGCTTTTGAACCGCTGTCCATAGTCGTGGGTGGTCAAACCTCAAAGCATTGGTCCCACCAGCACGGTGCAGGCCTGGGGCCCCCCAGGAATCCGGGGTCTCCGCCCAGCAATATTCGGGAATCATCAAATCAAAATAAGTTCCTGCGATCATCTCCACACTAATGAGCTGGAATTTTTGACTGTCCCACATATTTCTTACCTGACGGGGAAGAACCTCCAACGGGTCCAGCTTACCGTCAAACCCGGGCTGATAAAGGGCCTTCAATTCAGGGTTTTCCATCAAAAGATCTTTGGAAATCTGAAAAACCACAAAGCGCCTATGAATCTCCTGCCTTAGGATTCTTCCAGTATCAACCCAACCCAGGCTACGCTCAAAGGCCTGAAGCCGCGCATCAACCTCAAGCTTTCCACTCTTTTCACAGCCCTGTAAAATTTCGGGAATCCGCAAAAAACACTCTTCATAAATCTCCTGAGAGCCAACTCCAACCGCTTGCCTTGCCTCGCGCAACAAACTAAGGTTAAAACACAGCCGCGCCGAAACCGTTCCACACCAGGCCCCAAAATCACCCATGCGGGCCGCACCTTCAATCACAGATTCATGGCCTTGAAGCACATCAGGGTTGCAAGTGCAAAAGGCCGAGAGAATTCCATCCACATCGGTATGATTGTTCACGACCAGGGAATGGTTTGAGATGGGTTGAGCTTTAATAAAACGCAAACAAATCCCTGTAGAGGTATCTGCCTTGTAGGGAGCAGGAGTACGATTTGGAACCCAATGACTGAGCTCCAGGTCAAGCGCCTCAGAAAATCCAGCACCCGCAGCCCCATCCACGTACAAAACCCCCTTATTTTGGGGTAAATCCAATCCATCCGAAGAATAAAAAAAACGCCGTAGCATAATAGTTTCGATTCCCTTTTCTAGATTCTAACAGGATTGAGAAGGAGAAATTCAAGAATCAAAGGGAGCATAGGGAGTTGAAGAGAAGAGCGGGAAGGTGGAAGCAGAAGGGGTAACTATTTTTTTCTTTTCCCCATTCCGATGATTCCTATAGTTCCGATAGTTCTTTAGTTCCTTCTTCTCTTACATCTGTCTCCTGTATTCTCCCATTAACTGAATTCTCTTCTTTATCCCTTGACATTCCCCCACAGATTCAGGCATGCCTTAGGTAGCAGGGTGCCGCCTGAACGGGGTTTCGTTTATGAGTGCCCATAATCTTCGTATACAATTCACTGAACTTCCACCCAGGTCGAGGCCTACGGCAGAAAACTTTACGGAATACTCGTACACGGACTGGCTACGTCCCAGGCTGTAAATCAACCCGTTAGTCCCAGGTCAACTCTTCTTCAGGGTCCAGGGTATCCAGCCCGGTTTCAGCATAATCAAGATGATGCTCACCCGCCGCCGCGCGTAAGCGTGCGATCAGTTCATTAAAGGCAGAGAGCCTGCCTTGCGAAAACTCATTTTTCGACTTTTGACACTGGCTACTCGCCTCAAGGGCTAATTCCTGGCAGGCCTGAACCAGATCAAAAATAAAGCGACGGTAATTTTCAGCCTCAACCGGGATTCTAGATTGCGAAAAATTCCCTTCCGTGAGACGGTAGGCCTGTAAAATCTCCAGAGATGTATCCAGCCGCTCAGACAACTCTAAACTCAAATCAATTTCATAGGATATTTTCTCGCCGTGGTCCTGCTGTGCCAATCGGACACTGACGGTTGTTTTTCCAGTTAGTTCTGTAGCAAACCAACGCCCATGATCTGCATTGCTGTCTTGCAATCCTAAATCCAGAGCCGCGCTATCTCTTGCGGTGAACTCAGACCCTACCCAATTCGAGATTAGATAAAGAAACGGAGCTATATTTTCGCAGTAGAGCCAACCACAGCGCTTGACCTTTTCTTCCTTGGGTGACCACAGTCTCATTCTAGACATCAGCTTAATCAGGGAAAGAAGAAGAAGCAAGAAAAAGTCTTGACAGTTTTTGGATAATACTTACTATTCCTCTTCTTATTCAAATTTAACAAAAAAGGGACATTATGCGCTTTCTAATTGTTTTGAGTTTCTTGGCCTTTCTAAACCTGAATTTCGCGTTTCTACCTCAGAGCGAGACCATCACTCAGGTTTCCGCGGTTTTTTGCGGTGGCGATGATGGCGATTGTGATGGCGGCTGTCCTCTCCCTCCCGACGATGATAACGGCTCTGGAAACGGAAATTAAACAATGTTGCGCTCAAGCCTTGTTCTACTGTTTTTCTTGGCTTTAGGGACTGGTTACGCGGGATCGCGCGTAGCTCTGATCACGGGAAACACCCAGAGTCAGAACTATAAAGTCCTGCACCGCCATCTGGTTCAGGAAAACCATGAGGTGGAAACTTTTAACCCGAGCGAATTGGAGGAGTTTCCGTTCGCCAAGGTATTTGCAT
>CAZRLV010000395.1:0-3492 GCA_964600955.1 uncultured bacterium | reverse complement strand
TATGTACGGTGGTGTGGGGGGGAAAGCCCGCAAGGGCTTACCTATCCCGATCTTCGACTTTTCTCTTCAAATTCCTCTAGTTTTTTAGTTTCTTCTTCAGCTTTCGTGTTCAAAACCTTTTCGCTACCCTCACCACCGGCCCATCTAGAATGAAGATGAAATCAGAATTGGGCAGGGTGGAGGCGCTGAGTCTTTGTGAGGGGAATAGCCTTGTTTTTTTGCGCTTGAAACCTATAAAACCTGACCAGGACTCAGATTGTTGATAATAAAAGCCAACCTCCCCCTCTAAGTGAGAAGCTGGACTTCCTCCGAGGTCCTGCATCCAGGACCCCCTAGGTTTGAAACGAAGTTCCCAGTCAGAGTAGGGGAATTCATGGCGCCACTCCAACTCCAGGGTGAGCGCATTGATAGAGCGATCGACATCCACGAGTGCTGATCCTGCCTGAGGGGTTAGCGAAAACCGGCTCCTGTGCCATTCAATTCCCAGACGGCTGGCTCCAGGCCGCAGACCTTTGCGCTTAAAATTCTTTTCAAGGGGAATCTGAAGACCGAAAAAGGACCAATCCATGCTAAACGAGCTTAATTCTCCCGTGGAAATTTGCAGTTCTGAAAACTCAAAATCAGACTTGGCTAGAAGGGTCGAATTCAGCTTCATGCCGGGTTGGATATAAAACTGCATGGGATAGGGGAGTTTTCCAATCTCATGCTCAAAGCTAAAAACGGTCCCCGCCTGCGTATCACGCGAAAAATATCCTTTGCCGCCAAGAGAAACAGAACCAGCCATTTCAGGATCCCACCAGGTCACTGAAACAGGAATCTCAGACTGAGCGAAGAGGCGATGGAAACAGAGGCAATAAACCAAAAATGCGGGAAGGAACGAATTAAAACGACTTGCCATTTACTACTTTCAGGATCTTAGATTCACTGCGGACAACAGTTCCACCATATTATATCTGCAATCAAGATGAGAATACAGAATTCAGAATTTTTACGACCGTTTGAATGGATTCCCCGGTCAAGCCGGGAGATCCATGTTTATCTTTTCTTTCTCCTAACTCCTAACTCCTGGCTCCTGAATTCTGTCTTCTCACTTCTCCGCCCCCTCTAGTCTCTAAGCGTTTCGTCCTTATAGGGTAGCTTATAGGCGAGCAAAATACAGGACCCTATCCCCAGGCCTACGGCGCCCAGAATCATTAGAAAAACCAGGATCTGGTAGCGGGCAGCTTGCAAAGGGTCAATACCACTGAGTACCTGGCCGGTCATGATTCCCGGGATCCAGACGATCCCGGCTGTGGCTGTTGAGTTAATGGCCGGAATCAGGCCCGCTTGCAGGGCAGATCGGATGGAATCCCTGGCTGATTCCCAGGAGCTGGCCCCCAGTGAGAGTAGTTCCATGATTTCATCGCGGCGTAGAGAGATCTCCTTGAAATAGCGATGATAGGCTAGCACGATTCCATTCATGGAATTGCCTAAAATCATGCCGCCCAGGGGAATGAAATAGCGCGGTTCATGCCAGGGCTGTACACCGACGAGACTTGTGACTAAAGAGGTTAAGAGAAAACCGCTAAAAAAAACCGAAATGCTGGTGGGAATCAGCAGGGCATAGTCCAAGTCTCGATTCAGCCTACAAATATGATGAACTGCGAAAGAGCACATGAGGCCGTAAGTAGCTAAGACAGATATCACTCCCTTTAGATTAAAAACATAGGTGAGAAGGTAACCTAGTAACAGGAGTTGAAGATAGCAACGTAAGGTGGAAACCAAAAGATTACGGCCTAGCTCCAGGCGCAGATAATAGTTTAGGATCAGGGGTGGCAACAGGAAACCCACCGCCATCATCAGAGCCTGCGTATCCAAAGCCACATACTCAGTCATGAATAGTTCCGTTTCCCAGGGTGAGATGGTTTACTGATCCAGGTAAGTCCCCGTGATGGACAATCAGGACCCCCATTTGATTTTGATTCACGAGAATCTGTAGCTCATTTAAAACTTTGGCCCGGGTTTCCTCATCCAAGGAATTGAGGCTTTCATCTACAAAAAGCCAGGAGGGCTTCAAGAGCAGGTGGCGCAGAATCTGAATGCGGGTTTTTTCACCTTGAGAAAGCCTTGAACTGCATGAATCCAGAGACCAGTCTGAGAGCCCGAACTTTTCAAGATAGGTCTCTAGCATCTTTGAGTCGGGACGTTCCAGTTCACGATTCTGATGATTTTGGAACCCAATTTCAAGGTTCTCGCGAATGGATTTATCAAAAATAACGGGCGTCGAATTGAGGTAAGAAATTTGTACTCGCCATTGTCTCAAGTCTATGGCTGTATGGGGGGTTTCATTCAAGCCAAGCCTCCCTGAGAAAGGATGCAGTCTGGCCAGAGATTTGAGGAAAAGACTCTTACCCGTTCCAGATCGTCCACGGAGGTGGTAGGTTTGGCCCTGTTTTAAGCTGAGACGCGGTATTTTCAGGTGAGACAAAGAGGACTTACCTCGAAGCTCAAGTTCAAAATCGTTAATTTGAAGAGACATAGTTAATCAAGAATCAGAGGAAGTTGAAGATTAAGATTTTTTTTGCGACCATTTGAATGGCTCCCCCGGTCAAGCCGCAATGGTGTTGAGTTAAGCCGTAGAAGTGCATGAATGCCTCAAAACTTTGTCATGCTGAACTCGATTTAGTATCCAGCTTCTCTTTCGTAATAGTCCCATGTGGCTTGACTCCTGGATCCTGAATCAAGTTCAGGATGACGGAATTTGACCCCCCATTCCGATAGTTCTCTAGTTCCTTCCTCCCAATCTTTCGTGCTTTTCGTGGTTAAATCTCTTCTCTTCAGTTTCCCTTACTCCCTCAGCTTAAACCTAAAGCGGATCTTTTTTTTGGATGCAACGGCAATTCCATTGTCGGTGGCAGGTTCTGCCTTCACATCTTTGAAGGCCGCGAGCCCGGCATTATCAAAATTTACGTAGCCCGAAGACTTTAAAATATTCACGGTTGTCAGTGTTCCCCCTGAGTCAATATGGACTTCAAGGAGAACAGCCCCCTCGTGACCTTTGCGTCGTGAGGATTTTGGAAAAGAGGGTTGGGAAAGGTTGATGAATTTTGCGGGTTTAAACTCACTGGAATACAGCCCCTGGCCTGAGCCGGTGTGGCCCTTTGCTTGACTGATTCCATCTAAATCCTGATCGGGGGAAGGTGAAGGACTTGAAATCCCGGCTGAGAGTGAGACCTGATCGTCGCGTGCGGTTGCAAGCCATTCTGGCATGCTCTGGGTGCCATCGATTTGAACTTCTTCGATCAACTCTTCAACGGTCTTTTCGGGGGGTGAGGGTTTGGGTTTCACGGGTGCTGTGGTGACCTGAGTAATCTCTTCAACGGATTTGTCGTTTGCGGTGCCTATAAACCGTTCAGGTTCAGGTTCAGGTTCAGGTTCAGTCAGGTTTTCTTTGGGTTCTGGGGTCATGGGTTGATGGACAGGGGGTGTGGCAATGCTCTGAGTGAGGGTCAA
>CAZRLV010000394.1:0-3500 GCA_964600955.1 uncultured bacterium | reverse complement strand
GGAGGGGTGGCTGAGTTGGTCTAGGTTCACTTCGATCCTCAACAAAAGGCATCCTAGTTTAGAGAAGCTCCAGAGCTGGCACAGTTCCAAGACCGGAAAAATACTTGAGATGGGTTTTCTATCCTGGATGGCTGACAACGAAACCGTCAGTCTGCAACCCTTAAAGCACTTCCTTTCAAGAAAGGACAAAACAGCTGAGGATCTCAAGTTCACAGAGGGATCTGAGACGGGCGACAAAACCCATGTTATGCTCAAAATTCTACGAAAGTATTCCAGATCTCAGCATATTACCCTGGAAACAATTCTTGAATCTGGTGAATTGGGTCCAGAAGTTGACCTTGACTCTGAGACTCTTCAAACACTTCTAGAGTTGGAAAACTTTCCTCTTCTTAAAGAAAGTAGCCGCAATCGATGGCTCAGTGATCGAAGTCCCGAAAAGATCATGACCCTGATTGAGGAGTTTCTCAATCCTGAAGATAAGGTTTTACCCAAAAACTGGCCACAACCTAATAGACATGAAGCCAGGGTGGTTGGGGTTTTTCGCTCGGGTTTGAATGAAGCAGACCAAAAATCGATCCTTTCAGCAACCTTTTTACATCTGGCCGAGCGTCTAGAGCAAACCGACAAGAAAATGGGTCTACAGCTAGCCACAGCGGATAAGAATTCTGGCTTTCAACGATTGTCTACACTAGATGGTCTTCTCGATCGAATCGTGGCGTCCTGGTTTAAGGTTGATCAAGTCGAGGAGCGTTTTTCCAGCTGGTTTATTGCCCGCCATCTTCGCTATATGCCGCGCAATCGTGCGGCAAAACTCCTCGCCGAGGTTTTTCTGAGCGCCAAAACACATAAACTTCAGCCCCAAGCCCTATTTGAGTTATTCCTCGAAAAGGGCTGGGTCATGCGTGAACCTGTCATAAACTTCCTAAAGGGGCGAAAAAAACTTCCCCCTGAGATGGCAGAAATCATTCAAAATCTAAAGCCCCTAGACCTTGAACTGAACCCGTTTGAGATTTTGGAAGTCATTCGAGTTCAACATCCTAATGATCATATTAGCAATCTGGGTAAACTTGTAAAAAAGGAGGGGGTTAAACTTACGTTTGAAGTGCTGGTGAATGACAAACCCAATCTTGTCACTCTCACCCACCCAAAAGCCTCAGCGATGCTCCCTAATGATCTTGCAATCCTTGAGAAAATGCTTCGTGAGCTTAAAGATAAACCAGATCTAAGAAGAATGTTTCTGATTGAGGACTTTGAAGATCACCGTAAGCAGGTCGGTCAAATCAACCCAGAAGATAAAGGAGGTAAGCTCACTCCCATCAGTCCTATTATTGAAGGCGCTTCGCAGTTCAACCTCGATCGTGAAAGGCTAGCTCGCGATCTGTCCAGCGAATTCCTTAATCGATTTAAAGAAAGGATGGAAAACTATCGTGACCTCAAAGCCGAGGACTTCAGGGTCACAGGAAATGGAAAAATCTATGCACCCTATCAGAACTTAGAGACGTTAAAAATGACTGAAGGTCATCATACCCTGGTTCTTAGATTACTCAGCAGAGTCACGGACCCAAGTCTTTCTGCCAAGGAGTCAGGCAGAATTGCCAATCTATTGTCGAGACTCTCGATGGATCCGTCAGTTAGAAAATCAAAAGTTTCTAAAGCTGAGGTCAAACAAATTTTAAGAGGACCACATACTCACGTCTCAGCCATGATGTTTGAACTTCTTAAAAGGACCGGTGCTTCTCCTGAAGTTCTTTATTTTGCAGGCAACCTGCGGCTCATTGAGACTTTAGCCAGAAAGATACATCCAGAATTCTCCTTTAAACCCTTTGTAGCTGGACGATCCTTTGCGCCCTTTAGAAAAATTGTACCGGTTAAAGTACCGACAGACAAATCCTTGCATCAAGCGATTAAGACCTACCTAAAAGCTTTTTCCCTGAGCATGAGCAGTCAGGAAAAACTCATTACCAAGCTGTCAAAACTGCAAAAGCAGGGTGAGCCATCAGCTTTTTCCATTGCGAAAGTTCTGCTAGCCACGCCTGGGCTTGAACCCGTAGAAAAAGGCCGACTTCGCGAATCACTCAGTCTGATTCCAGAGTTGCACCGTGGAGATATTCTCTTCGTATTAAAGCAGGTTTCAAAAGACGAAACCCATCATCGGGTGAAAAACGGCAGATTCTACCAGTCCAGCCTGATGGACAACCTTGACACCCTGGCCTATCAGGCCAAGAACGCAGGGCAAAATACCGTTCGAATCGTAGGTGTCCTGGGCAAAAAGGCTTCCACTAAAATAGCCCATTCCTTGCACACCGTTTTCACGGTTGCAGCCATGCATATGTTCACCGAGGTATATTACACGGGAAAAACAGACCCCAAAAACGCTGTTTTGCATCTGCTCGACTCACCAGAGTTTTGGATCTCCATGCAAGCCTCGTCCATTGGGGCTTTGATCGTACCTAAAAAACTTACCCGGCTCTCAAGCATTTCCCCCGGCATGGAAAAATTCGCTGGAGTTTTGCAACCTATGATGCAAAATTTGGCCGTATTGGTGACCTGGGATATTGCCACGGCTTACGCCTCGCGGGCCATGCAAGGCCTAACCCGTGATGGAAAACCCCTAACCATGACTCAGATCTTTGATAGTTCAATTCTCTTGCGACGTTATATGAGAAACCTATTCTCCGTTGTGGCTGACCCCAAAGCCGCAAAAGAAATCTTTCCCCATCTTTTTAAATACCGCTGGCTCAGCGCGGAATTTGGCACCATGCTGGTAGGCATGACGGCCGGTTCGAGAATCGGAGCCAGTTTGGGAGGCGCCGCCGCTGTAGCGGGTCCCCAGGCCGGAATAATCGGCAGGGGTCTTGGTGGCTTTATAGGGGCCGTAGGCGGTGCCGTGGGGGCTTCTATTCCGGGACGCAAACTCGATATCTGGCTCATGAGAAGGGGAATCGACGAGAAGCGCAATGCACTCAGGTCGAGCTTGGTTGAACCCGCAAGCGGAGATTTTAATACGGACTACAAAAAAGCCGGAGAAGGGCTAACCCTTATCTACGATTATGAAAACTACCGCTCTCAACTGGTAGAACTTCTAAGTAGTTTCTATCTACGCGACCTGGCCATTCAAGCTGAAGATGAAGCCGAGCAAACTCAGAAAGAAAGGCATGAGGCAAAAAAGGAGCTAAACCGTCAAAGGTCTGAAGTTCTGACCCTTTTCAAGGCTGATCAAAAAATGTTTCAAAGCATTCTCGATAGAAAAGAAACCTCCAAACCTTTAAGAGACTTAGTGGTCTCCCTGGAAAATGACGTTGTTTTAGCGGCTGGAGTCCTAGAGGCTCAGTTTATGCAAGTGCAAACTGGAGCTAATCTACAGGAAAATCAAGAAGCATCCTCTCCTGACTATGAAAACCTGGAGAAGAAAGAGTTTTAACCACATCTTACCCGTTCTGCCCCTGCCTTCCCGCTCTTTTCTTATTCTATAGTTCTCTAGTTCCGATAGTTCTGTAGTT
>CAZRLV010000393.1:0-3500 GCA_964600955.1 uncultured bacterium | reverse complement strand
TCAAGGCCGCTATCTTGCATCAGTGGATCGACACAGAGAGGCCAATCGCTACTTCACCCTGCTTTATCAAAAAGAGCCTACAAGTTTTGAAGGCAACTATCTCTTTATCAACAACCTGGCCAATCTGGGAGAAATCGAGATGGCCCAGGAACTTCTGGTTTTTTATCAGGACCAGGGACATAGAAAAAAGCTCAAGCTATCTCAAAAACAACAACTTGACGCCCTCCAGGAAAGCCTAAGACAACAGGAAAGTCCATAAGCCGAGGAGACAGGAGAGGATAAATTTCTAAGCTTCGCTGTCAAGCCTAAATGCTCAAATCTTAAGATTTTTCTTCAACTCTTTTTCCACCATTCTGACTTCTGAATTCTGTCTCCTGTATTCTTTACCTACGCTTCCATGCTTTTCTCGGGTTCGGGAAGTTCTCCTTCTATGGGGCTCCCATCTCGTGAAAGTTCAATTTCACTGATCAGGATAGGTTCTTTAGGACGATCTCCCATTTCAGTGCGCACATTGCCAATTTCATTGAGAACCTCTTCACCCGCTACCAATTTACCAAAAATGGTGTGACGTCCATCCAGCCACGGTGTAGGAACCAGGGTAATGAAGAACTGTGAGCCTCCAGTACCGGGACCACGATTAGCCATGGATAAAACCCCAGGGACATCATGTTTGAGATCATCTACAAACTCGTCCTCGATCACATAGCCCGGACCACCGGTTCCAACACCTTCGGGACAGCCGGTTTGAATCATGAAGTCTTTGATCACGCGGTGAAAGCTGACTCCCTTATAGAACCCGGACTGAGACAAATGCATAAAATTAGCAACTGTATTAGGAGCCTGATCTTCAAAAAGCTCTACTTCCATGTCTCCGAGATTTGTTTTTAATTTTGCTTGAACTGACATTTTGCCCCCCTAGAGCGAGTAAAATAAGAAATTTGCGCCAGTATAATCAAAGAACCAGAGCCTAATCAAGGATCCTGGCCTCTGTGGCAACAAGAGCTCTGGGCTCTTCGTGTATCTGGGTTGTCGCCCCTATAACTTCCCATTCTGAAGATCCCCACCAACGCCGCTTGCGTCGCAGAAGTTCAAGAGTGAGTCTCAGTTTCCCATAGTAGCCTGTAGCTCTCGTAAAAACCTTTTTATAATGCTTGAAATATGCATGATAGCCATAGCGCAGCCTTTGTTTATAGAGCCACTCAAACCGCTTTTCCAAATGCAAACCGGACAATACTTTTTTTATGGGGCCTAGAAAATCAATTTCGATATCAATTTTATGCTCATAGTTTTCCATATAAGTATGGCGGTGAATCACCTCAAATTCTTCAAGAACATCTCGTTGGAGTTCTCTACCGTAGGCGTATTCATATTTGGCCTGCAAGCCGGGCCTGGGAAAAAGCTCGGCGGCATCGGCAACCGAGATTCCATCATTGTAACGAGTAAGATCCATTCTACCCTGGCTGACAGCCACGTTCATCTGACCAACCAACTCCTCCTGAAACCAGAGAAGCCCTGCCTGGATCAATGCATCGCCATGAACGAGAAAAGAACGGGTCTTGAGAATCAAGTCCTCATCGAGAATATGTGCGATCAATCGTCGTGCACTTTGCTGGTATGAATCTACACCCTCCTGGTAGCCTTTACGATCTCCTTGCCTTTGAGCGGACTCAGCCTTGTAGTAGGCCTCCACCAGGCGCGACAAGGAAATATCCAAAGGAAAGCCATCCAAAATCTCAATGGAACTACCCCGATCAATGACCTCCAGGCTATGGACCTGAGCAGGCAGGAAAAAGAAAGCCAGCAAAACCCAGAACCTGATTTTTAGTGCTGAAATCATGGTCTACAGATTCTATGGATCGATTAAGTTTCGTCAAGGGGGTTTCTTTATATAGCACTTGGCCTTATCCTGACCCTCTATCTCGTATCCCAAATTAAAACCTAAAGAAAGGATCCACGTGAAAACCTATGGACTCTCAGAAGATGGCAACACCATCACTCTTCAAATCTTTGAAGGAGAACTCCCCAGTCGAAAAACCCCAGAAGGTGCCATAGAACATGGTCTCTACCTCGATCTCGAAACTACAGGGCTAGATGCTGAGCGTCATCAGGTGATCGAGATCGGCCTGCTTCTTTTTAGCTTCAATCCAGAAACGGGGGTCATTTATGAGATCTTGGATGAGTATGCGTCCTTTGATGATCCCGGAGTCGAGATTCCACCCGAAATCACAAAAATCACGGGGATCACTACGGAGATGGTCCGTGGCGAAAAAATGGACACAGCCAGAGTCCAGTCTTGCATTGCTCAATCAAGTCTGATGATTTCACATAATGCTCGCTTTGACCGTGCTTTTCTTGATCCGCTTTTCCCTGAAAGCCGTGACTATATCTGGGGTTGCTCCATGTCACAGATTAACTGGCGCGAAGAGGGCTGCGGCTGCCAGGGACTGGGGCATCTCTGTCGTGACCACGGTTTTTTCTTCAAGCCCCATCGCGCTCTCAACGACGTCAAAGCCGCCGTTCACCTCCTGGGATTTGAGTCTGAGACCACTGGAAAACCGTATCTAGCGACTCTATACAAGAATTCACAAAACCCTTCGATTCTGGTGCGCGCTACGGGCTCCCCCTATGAAAGCCGCATTCCATTGAAAGAAAACCGCTTCCGCTGGGATCCAGGACGCAGGGTCTGGGAAAAGACCATCGATCCTAAAGACTTAGACGAGATGAAAACCTGGCTACAAGACAAAGTCTACCCAGCACGAATGCTAGCAGAATTCATAGAAATCTCACCCAAGGAAAGATTTCTTCCAAAAGCTTAAACGATTCATCCGATCAAGTCGGGGGATAACGAAAATAAAGGACTATCGGAACTATCGGAACTATCGGAACTATCGGAACTATCGGAACTATCGGAACTATCGGGATCATCGGAAAGGGGAAAGAAAAGAGGAAGATGGATCCCCTGGTCAAGCCAGAGGATGACGATGGGGGGCAGAGGAAATCTGGGAGAAGGAACTATAGAACTAGCGGGACTAGCGGGACTAGCGGGACTAGCGGAATCATCGGAATCATCGGAATGGGGAATCAAATTTTGTCATCCTCCGGCTTGACCGGGGGATCCATCTTTGATTCTTCTTTTCTTTCTCTTCACATTCCTTTAGTTCTTTAGTTCCGATAGCTCTCTAGTTCCTTCTCCCAATCTATTCCTCGACACGCTGATTCATCCATTCTGACTTCTGAATTCTGTCTCCTGTATTCTCCCTTTCCCCATTAATGTTTCTCTTTGTTTGTCCGAGTTTATATTGGACCGCTATTAGTTGAAAAGGAGAAACGGTGCAAGTACAGGAATTGACAGTTCAGGAGATTGCGTTGATCAAGGTTTGTTTCCCAGAAATTCACGATCAGGAGCCCCCCAAAAAACCTAAAATCTGGAGGCAAAATCGCCCCAACTAATCTCCTTGTTTGAGGGGATCTTCAGTCTCGTTCTCTGAGACGCCCTTGGT
>CAZRLV010000392.1:0-3512 GCA_964600955.1 uncultured bacterium | reverse complement strand
AATTTCAAATCCCCAAAGGTTCACTCTCAGACAAGAACCCTCCTGCCTAAATCTACCCACGAAAGGGATGTGATTCAAAAGGGCACAAAATTCACCCTCACCCACTCTCAAAATATCCACTGCGGACTCGTCCTCATCTTTTAGAATGACTTTACACCCGGCACCATTGTCGGACTCTAAATAGTCTAGCCCAAAGCTATGCAACTACATGTTAATCGCCAGTTTTAAACCATAGGTCTGATAGGCTGAATCAGGTCCTGCCAGAAAAAAACCCAAAGCCGAACTAATCCGAACTATCTCCTGTTTGATCTGCGACAAATCTCTTTCCATCGCTTCCTTATGAGCGCTGATATAGTTTGTATGCATGTAGCCTTTTGAGAAGTCTCCATGTTCCAGAGCCCAGATATGAAACGGGATATTGGTAGGAAACCCTTCAATATTTAAATGCTTTAGATAATGCGATAGCTTTAGAATAACCGCTTCTCGAGACTCACCCCAGGCTGTGACCTTTGCCACCATGGGATCATAGAAGACCGGGACCTCAATTCCATCTCCCAAATAGCTGTCCAGGCGCACTGAATCATCTTCTTTGAGAGAAAGTGAATTCACCCTGCCCGGCTCCGGGCTAAAATTGTTGAGTGGATCTTCAGCGTAAATTCGGGCTTCTATAGCCCACCCCCTTTGACGAGGGGACTCGACAATTGTTTCAAGCCGCTCACCGAGAGCCGCTCGAATCTGATAATCCACCAGGTCCACCCCATAGGTCATTTCAGTTACCGAATGTTCAACCTGTAGGCGGGTATTCATTTCAAGAAAATAATACTCTCCCTGATGCGTGCGCATAAACTCAAAGGTACCTAAGGAGTCATAACCAAGGTTGCGGGTGACACTCACAAGCAACTCAAGCAATTGATCTACTTCTTCATTATGCACATTCAAGGAAGGGCTTTCTTCAAGGATCTTCTGATGGCGACGCTGAACCGAGCACTCACGGTGACCAAAATGACAAGCCCATCCATGCTTGTCTCCTAGTACCTGAAACTCAATATGAAATGCACCGTCCAAAAACTTCTCAATAAAAACCCGCGAATCTGAAAAGGCCTTACCAGCCTCTGATCCTGCGGCCGTCAAAGCCGCCTCAAGCTCCCCGGCATTATGAACCACGCGCATTCCCTTGCCACCCCCACCGCCAGCGGCCTTTACCAAAACAGGAAACCCAAGATCCTCAGCTACGGATATGGCCTGATCTGGATCTATTACCGGCTCTAGAGTTCCGGGTAGGACGGGAACACCATGCTCTGTAATGGCCTTACGTGCGGCCAATTTATCGCCAAATAGCGTGATTAAGTCCGGATGCGGCCCAATCCAGACCAGTCCGCGGTCCATGGTTTTTCTGGCAAACTCCGCATTTTCAGCCAGAAACCCATAGCCGGGATGAATCGCAAAGGCCTCGCTAGCCTCGGCTACTTCCAGAACCTTGTCGGCATCCAAATAACTCTGCCTTGAGGGGCCGCTTCCCAGGCAGTAAGCCCTAGCTCCCACATGACAATGAGGCGAACCCTGGTCCGCTTCAGAGTAGACCATCACGGACTGGAGGCCCTTTTTTGCCAAACAATGGTGAATCCGTAGAGCACACTCTCCTCGATTAGCGATCAGTACTTTTTTCATAACCAAATCCAGACCGGGCACCCCCGTTTACAGCGGAATATTTCCATGTCTCCGCGAAGGTCGAACCTCCGTCTTTTTGCTTAAAAGAACAAGACCCGACAGCAGTCGATTGCGACACTGTGCTGGATCAATAACCTCATCAATATAGCCTTGATCCGCCGCGATATAAGGATGGGCAAACTGCTCCTCGTATTCTTTAATACGCCGGTCCAACGCCGTTTGATCATCCTTTATCTCTCGACGATGCAAAATGCTCACTGCCCCCCTGGCCCCCATGACTGCAATCTCAGCATTGGGGAAGGAAAAATTAAGATCTGCGCGAATATGTTTTGAAGCCATAACATCGTAGGCACCGCCATAAGCCTTGCGGGTAATTACGGTCAGAACAGGCACAGTTGCTTCGCTATAAGCATAAAGCAGTTTTGCGCCATTTTTTATGATTCCGTTATGCTCTTGATCCACACCGGGTAAAAAGCCCGGAACGTCAACGAAGGTAATAATCGGTATATTAAAACAATCGCAAAAACGAACAAAACGCGCGGCCTTCACCGAGGCCGAGATGTCCAAAACTCCGGCCAGGTGGTTGGGGTTATTGCCAATAACGCCCACGGAATGCCCACCGATTCTCCCAAAGGCAGTAATAATATTTGGGGCAAAAAGATCCTGTGAAGGAAGATAACTATCCTGGTCCAAAACTTCACGAACCAGCTCTACCATATCATAGGGTTTGTTGGGGTTTGTCGGGACGAGATCCCTTAATTTTGGAACCAAACGTGGAGCCACGTCATCTCCCGGCTGAAAGGGAGGCTTTTCCTGCCAACTTGATGGTAGGTATGCCAATAAATTCTTCAAATGAGCGATAGCCTGCTCTTCATCTGGATGCACAAAATGAGCCACACCTGATTTTTCACCATGAGCCTGAGCACCACCCAGTTCTTGCTGGGTAATGATCTCATTGGTCACTTCCTTGACCACATCCGGTCCTGTCACAAACATATAGGAGGTACCTTGAACCATGGAAATAAAATCAGTAATGGCGGGAGAGTAGACGGCCCCACCGGCACAGGGCCCCATGACCAGGGAAATCTGAGGCACCACCCCACTTGCTTGAACATTCCTCCAGAAGATCTCAGCATATCCACCCAGCGAATCAACGCCTTCCTGAATACGGGCGCCACCAGAATCATTAATCCCTACCACAGGAACCTGGGCCTTCACGGCCAAGTCCATAACTTTACAGATTTTTCCTGCATTAGCCAGAGACAGTGAACCTCCAAAAACGGTAAAATCCTGTGAGAAAGCAAAAATCCTTCGTCCCTGGACCAAACCCGTACCCGTAATGACCCCATCGCCCAGAAACTTCTGCTTTTGCATGCCAAAATCTGAACATCCATGGGTAACAAAACGGTCTAACTCCTGGAAACTACCGGGATCAAACAGGAGGTCAAGCCGTTGTCTTGCTGTAAGTTTACCTTTGGAGCGCTGGGTTTGAACCCGTTTCTCTCCCCCACCCTCAAAAGCCTGTTTGTTTTTCTCTTCTAAAGTCTCAAGATAATCCTGCACGAAACGCCCCCTAGCACCAACAGGGCCTAATCATATCATGACGAAAGTCAAGAATTCAGGAGACTGAGTCCAGAATTCAGAATGAAGAAGAAGATTTTTAACGACCATTTGAGTGGATCCCCTGGTCAAGCCAGAGGATGACGAAAATAGAGAACTATAGAACTATCGGAACTACAGGAATCATCGGAATGGAGAAAAGAAAAAAATAGTTACACCTTCTGCTTCTACCTTCCCGCTCTTTTCTTATTCTATAGTTCTCTAGTTCCGATAGTTCTTTAGTT
>CAZRLV010000391.1:0-3513 GCA_964600955.1 uncultured bacterium | reverse complement strand
GCACCTCTTCGGGGATCTTCAGTGGGTCTTCAAAGGGTTCGACAAATTGGGTTTCAATGAACTCAATGGCCTTTTTAAAGGTGTTGAGAAGAAAGGTACGATCCGCCTCGGAATCCCAGCTATAGCCATAGGAGGTCAGGGTCTGATCTGCCTCTTCCAGAGTGCGGCTGGAGCTATAGCGCGTGTCTAGAACCGACTTTCCTGAAAAGGCGTCGCGAACCAGCGTCCAGGGAAATTTAAATTTGGATTGTTTTTGGGAGGGCACCTTAAGGACTAATTATACACTATCCAAAAAGACCTACATCCAGACGGCCCAGAGTCTGAAAAAGCCGTAGCTTGGAGAGCATAAAAGATTCTAAGGCCTGGTAGTAATTCAAGACCGCCTGGCGGTAAGAAATACGCCGATCCAATAAATGCGCTTTGGCGATTTGTCCCCGATCAAAATCAGCCTCGGAATCGAGAAGTAAAGAACGTGCCAGGCGCACATGGCTTTTGCGTACAGGAATACCGACCTTGGCCGCCTGCAAAGCTTTGAAGTCTACTCTCAATTCATTCTCAGTTTCCTGAGTGATTTGATTTTCACCCAGGTCCTGTAGCAAAGAGTCCAGTCGATTGACCTCCAAGCGCGTGGCAGTTTTCCCGCCGTCAAGAAGGTGAGTGCCCAGCTCAATCCCCGCCAGGTAACGAATTTCGTCCAATCCGTTACGATCAAATAGTCGCGCATAGCTGGTCTTTCCGAACAAGTCCAGGGATATACCTCTTTTGCTTAAAGTTTTAGCTTTCTCATGTTCGAGGGCTTTTTTGCGCAATTTTAAAATCCTTACGGCGGGGGACTGCGAGCGAACTTCCTTTAGCAATCCCTCCAGGGATTCTTTGACCACGCGGGTGCGCGCATTCTTGTCAATTTTGAAATCCGGCTTGCCAGAGAATCCGACGAGCAGTGAAAATTCCTGACGCAAAAATAAACGCCGGGTTTGAAGCCTGGACACCTGATCTTCCGCATGCTGAACCTTGATTTTGTTCTCCAAAACGGCAAGGGCGGTTGAGGAGTTCACGGAATTACGACGTTCCTCGGCCAAAAGGTCTTCTTTGGCTTTTTGTTTGCGAAGATAAGCCAGGTCCAGTTTTTCCTCTAAAATCAGGATTTCAATAAAGGTTTGAGCGACATTGGCAATCAAGGCCTGCTCTTTTTGAATTTCGTGCAATTCCAGGATCTCTGCCTGAAGGTTCGCAATTCGATCTCTGGCACTTGAGGCTCCTCCATCAAGGAGAGGATAATCAAGTCTCAGGTCAGCGTAATAAGCATCCTCCTGATGGGCAAGATCATAGATATGGCGATGAAAACTATTGCGTGAATCGTTTCCAAGATTATCTGCCAGATTCACTCCCGTGCGCATCTTGGCACTGAATCTACGCATTGGATTTGCCAATCGGCGTTGAAACTTTGCCTTTTTGCGCCGCAAATCCGGTGAGTTTTGCGCCTTTCTATGTTTAAGGGCCTGGCGTACGGACTCGGCCAAAGTCAGGGTAGGCGCCAATTGAGCGGGGTCAAGCAAACTAATTTTACCCTCTCGATTTTCCAGCCCTTGCAAAGAGGACTGTATTTTCTCGGGACTGAGGGAGTTCGACAGCTCCTTTAGGCGCGCTTCACGCTCCTCAAGCACCTGGTCCCCCAGAGTGGCCGCCCCTAAACAGCCCTGGATCAAACAGAAAACCAAGCTTGAAATTAAGATAGAAACCATAGAAAATCTGTCGACAATAAGCCTGTAAAAACTGAGATTTTTGTCTCTTATTAGCCTGAGAGAGATCCTTTGGCGGAAACTGGTATAATGAAACTAGGGGCATGGATTTACCAAAGACCCCGAAAGGTTTACGGATGCGTGTCTCCATTCCGCGAGAAACTCTGGAAAAAATCAAAAATGATTACGGCGTCTCGGAAGAGAAGGCCACGCGACTTTATCTTGCCGCCTTCGATGAGGCTGAATCCTTTTTTTGGAGCTCCATCGATGAGCGCATGGCCGAAGAGGGTCACGGAACGGATAAAGACGCTGGGATCAATATTTACACCCCCAGGGAGATCAAAGCCTACCTCGATAAATTCATCATTGGCCAGGAAGAGTACAAAAAGAGAATCGCCATCGCTTCGGCCTTTCATTTCGCCATGGTGGAATACATGACGGATAAAAAAGCCAAAGGACTGCGACGCTTTAGAAAAAAGAACACCCTCATCGCCGGGCCATCAGGTAGCGGCAAAACCTATTGTATTGAGGTTTTGGGGGATTTACTGGAGATCCCGACCCTGGTGGTCGATGCCACGGACTATACCGAGGCCGGCTATGTCGGTAAGTCCGCCGATGACATGATCCGCGAGTTGATCGATATGGCTCCGGGTAGCGGAAAGCAGGAACAGGCGGCTTTCATTTCACACCACGGGGGCATCATCTTCGTGGATGAGCTGGATAAAAAAGCCAAAGAGGGCATGGTGGGGCATGATATCTCGCGCGAAGGTTTCCAAAGGGCGATTCTCAAGATGATTGAGAGAAAATTCATATCCATTGAGAACCCCATGTCGCCTTCAGCCCAGATCCAGGATCTCATGGACCGTCAAAAAGGCTCACGAAAAAAGCAAGAGCATATGATCTCCACCGAGAATATCCTTTTTATCATGGGTGGGTCGTTTCAAAGACCCCAGGAAAATCTGGAGCAGATCATTAAAAAGCGCTTGTCGCGCAAACCCGGCTCTACCGATGATTATGGAAACCTCGTGGTCTCAGGCTTTCAAGTGGAAGAGCAAGAAACCGATTCCCGTGAATATAAGAGCCTGCACAAGCATGCCACCGAAGACGATTACATCCATTTCGGAATCATTCCCGAACTGGTGGGCCGCACCCCCATTCGATCCTATGTCAACGCGCTATCCAAGAATGATCTGGTGCGCATCATGAACGACACCGAAGACTCCCTGCTCAATCAATATCAGCTCGAATTTGAAGCCTTTGGTATCAGCTTGCAGTTTGAAAACGATGCCATCGAATTCGTGGCTGAAAAGGCCGAGAAAAACAAAACCGGAGCCCGTGCCCTGATCGGTGTTTGGGAAGACATTCTCACCGATTTTCAATACGAGCTACCCGGCACCTCACATAAACACCTACAGGTCACGCGCACGGTCTGCGAGGCCCCCAAGGACTATTTACTACAAATTCTATCAAGAAGCCCATTTGAAGATTTTTGTGAAATGTTTAGCGGAGAATATGGAGTCGACCTCGACTTTACCCCCGAGGCCGAGGAATACGTCAGAAAATACGCCAAAGACGGCCATATCCAGGTTTCAGAAGCCCTAAAAATCCTGCTCACCGGAGGATCAGCCCTGAACTTCATGGGCTATTCCGGCAAATTCGAAATCACCCGCGAAGTCCTCGAAGACCCCAAATACTTCGACAACCTCTACGTCCAATGGCATAAAACCCATGAGGAAGAAGCCGCCACAAATCCGGAAAAAGGGTGAAGAGAAGG
>CAZRLV010000390.1:0-3515 GCA_964600955.1 uncultured bacterium | reverse complement strand
GCCCGAAAAAAGATCGTGCACCTCCACCATATTCACCAGACTTTCCATAAAAAGGCTATAATTGCAACCAATCTGCATTACGGCAACCGCGAGTCCTCCCGCGATTCCTACAGCATTGGAATAGACCACCAGAATGGGAGTGAAAATTGCGCAGGCCAGGACTCTGGGCACGACTAAAAAATGGACCGGGTTGGTGGCCATCACCTGTAAGGCATCGATTTGTTCCGTGACTTTCATCGTGCCCAGCTCTGCGGCCATGGAGCTACCAATTCTTGCTGCCAGAATAATAGAGACCATTAAAGGAGAAAGTTCACGGGTCAACGAGAGTCCTACCACCCCCCCAATATAGGTCTCAGCTCCAAGTTCCATAAACTGATTGCCTACCTGTACGACGAGAACCATGCCGGAGAACAAGGCTGTGAAAGAGATCAACGGCAGGGATTGAACCCCAACGAGATTCAATACCTGTAAGAACTGATGATTGAGAATACGTCCCTTAAGCATCCAATAGAAACTTTGGATGGTGAGAATTGTGATTTCACCGAGACTAATTAACCCGGACAGGATAAAAGTTCCAGGCGCTTGAAAGCCTCTATACAGGGAGCCCATAGTAGTGTATATCGAGGTTAAAAAACAGATAACTAAGTACAAATCCAGAACTAGTCCGTGGATTTATAGGACATGGAATAAAAAGCTTGGAATGGGCAAGGGTTTTGTGTTAGTTCGGTAAGTAGTTACGCTTTACTTTCGCAAAACAAGAATGGCATTTGAAAGTTTGCGTTCGGTTCCATCCGAAGGGATATTAAGAACCTTCCCGTCGTAGTAGAGTGTACTGGATCCGCCGCCATCAAGATTCAGGGCGTGATGAGATCCAATGCGCTTCATGACATCGGCAAGCTCCGGGATGGTTAGACCCGGTGAACTGGCTCTTCTTCCATCTACGACCACAAAAATTACATTCCCCAGTTCATCAATTCCGATGGCACTTCGCGGCGCTCTCTCTTTTAGAAATCTATCCTTGAAATGTTCCTTATTTTCCAGGGCTGATCTGCCTGAATCGATGAGTCTTGGGCCCCCGCCAATGGCGAATTTCATTCGCGTCCATGGAGGGGTTAGCCCATAGGAAAGCACTACTCTGGAGAACGGCTTTAGTTTCTTTAACCAGGGAAACCTCCCCGGGTCAAGACTGATGATGAATCCATCTCTGGGAATGACCAGAGGCTTGGCGCTAATTTTTACAATTTCATTATTCTTGATGGCGACCTGTATTGTTTTTCGACGCCCTGGCACTCGCAGTCCAAACTCCGGGGTGTAGAGCAATGTCGCATTGGAGCGTGACAACTGATTAAGACCTTCAAGTTGCAAAATTCCGTGTTCTGTTACAATTTCTCCTTGAAATTCAGGACGCCCCACAAAGGCTTTTCCGTCTTCCAGAATACCGAAACAGGATCGCAGCAGAACCGGAGAACTTAAAAGTTGAAAATTCTTGATGAGAAGTCCGATGGGGTCCCCGTTTGCCATGAAGTATGAGCCATTGATTCCCAGGAGGGCTTCATTGGTTTTGGACATGCTGCTCAGGGTGTCAACTCCCAGAAGTTGCTCCTGACCTAATGAAATCGTAACGCGCTTTTTGAGTAGGCTGCGATGAATTTTGAATCCATAAGCGTCATTTGAAGGCTTCAGGGTTGCAAAACTGAATTTTTGAATTCCGGGTTCAATCGTCTCTTTTTTATATTCAGCAACTTGCACCGGGGTTTTATATTGAAATGGTTTTCGCGTTTCCTTTTTACGGTAATTTCGTGACAAATGTGAAAGCGCCGGGGAGTGGGTCAATTCCACACGCGGAACTGTTTGAAGTTTGCGTTTGGCCCGAAATGATTTGGAAAAACCCAGTTTCAGAGGATTTGTCCTTCCTTTGGAGGAAAATGGAAGGGGCATCACATGCTTTTTGAGTAGAAAAACAATTCTGTAGACGTGATCCGGGGAATACGACAGCAAAATTTTGCTGAAGTAGTCCTTGTTCATTTTGAGGAGCTTTTTAAATCGTCTTTTAGATAGGTTATAAAGAAAGAGGGTTAGACGTCGTTCTCTGGGGGTATATTGAACTTCATAGGAGGCCCTTTTCTTAAACTGAAATTCAACGTCTAGTCGGTGCTGATCCCTTTCAGCCATATTGACGCGGGTCAAGCGATTGTTCTTAGGACCATGGGCTCGCTTCATCAATAAAGGGACTTTGCGAGTGTCGCCAGAGTCCACAAAGAATAGGATGAAGACAGCTAATGATACAAAAAACAGGAATATGAGCGGTTTTTTGTCCATAGAATACCTATCGGACAGTTAAAACCAAGGGTTAACGCTAGGCTCGGAAATCAAAGGCTCGGCCTCTGATTCCATCAGAGATTGGTTTAGCAACCTTCTTTTTGGCTTCTTCTTCTTCTTTTTCTTTGCGGCGTTTTTCTTGCTCAGGCGTTTCGCGCTCTTCGTCGGGATCAACTTCACGATCCGCATCGTAGGCGTTTACCTCTTCAAGGGTTTTCTGCTCCATCTCCTTGATCTCACCCTGGGGATTTGTTTGGTGAATCCTCTCAATGGATTGATCCTTACCACGAGCTTCTGAAACGGACTGAGATCCGCTAACGGAGGTTTGAATATCAAGCGGTGTAATTGACATGGAGACTCCTTTCTCCTCGCTTCTACCCTAAGTATGCGGAACTGATCACGGAAACACAATCCCTGAAGCAAGGGGCTTTGCTAGGGTAGTCGGACAAAAATTACTAATTCTATATAATTTTTGTCTACTCTTCGAGGAGAAGGCCTTTGATCCTGCTGAGGCGGCCCCGAAGTCTGAGTATGGCTTTGGTATGTAGTTGAGAGACTCGTGAGTCCGAAACTCCCAAAATACTGCCGATTTCTTTTGAGGTTAGTTCCTCAAAATAATAGAGGGTAATAACCAGTCGTTCACGGTCTGAGAGCTTGTTGATGGATTCGGCAAGCATCTTTTTTATCTCTTTGGTCGTGGTCCTTTGTTCCGGGGTGGGAGTGTTAAGGTCCTCGAAGAAATTGAGTCGACTTTGGGGCGTGTTGTCACTATTTGGATCAGTTTCATCCAAAGAGAGCACCAAAGACTGACGCGTCTCTTCGAGGAGTTTTTGCAATTCCTCTGAGGTAATCTCAAGATATTCAGCAACTTCCTCGTCGCTGGCTTCACGGCCTAATTCTGATTCAAGATGGGCGTAGGCTTTTTCTAGTTTTTTTGCTTTTTGACGTACAGACCTTGGAGTCCAGTCCAAGACGCGAAGTTCGTCCAAAATGGCTCCCCGGATGCGGGTTTTAGCGTAAGTCTTAAATTGAACCGCCCGCTTGGGGTCGTATTTTTCGATGGCGTCCATGAGGCCGAAAACCCCATAGCTTACAAGATCTTCGTACTCTACATTGCTGGGAAGATTGACC
The DNA here is from genome assembly GCA_964600955.1 of uncultured bacterium. Taxonomy (GTDB): domain Bacteria; phylum Muiribacteriota; class UBA6191; order UBA6191; family UBA6191; genus CAZRLV01. The sequence continues at coordinate 65 of CAZRLV010000390.1, read as the reverse complement.
GCCATTCGTCCGGCCACGTATTTAACAAACGGTGTGTATTTAAGAATAAGCTGATCCCTCATTTT
>CAZRLV010000389.1:0-3516 GCA_964600955.1 uncultured bacterium | reverse complement strand
GAGCGACCTCTTCCATACGACCCGGAATCAGGGGAAGCTGCTTGGAAAGTTCAAAAATACTCTCGGGGTCAAATCCATGGACCAGAAGCGCCTGCAAAACTCCCAAATAATTTTCAAGATTATAGAACCCTGTCCAGGGAATTCGCATGGAGCGAGACCTCCCGCCCATCATGAGGTCAAACTCTGTAGTTCCTAGACGGTAACGGGGATTCGACAGCGAAAACAAAGAGTTCGTTTTTAGACCGTAGTCAAGGACCTTTCCATGTAGGTTTTCTCGTAACCTGGCACTATGAGTGCAACGATCTATAAGGATCGACGTAAAAGGAGCCCCCCCCTCCTGGAAAAGACGAGACTTGGCCTCAAAATACGCATGCATGGTTCCATGGCATTCCATATGCTCTCTGGATAGACCCGTAAACAATCGCGTCTCAAACCTTTCAACCGGGACCCGACACTGGGCAAGTCCCTGAGATGAAATCTCGGCCACCAGATGCGTTATTTTGCGAGATTTTAGGGACTGAAGAATTTCAATAAAATCCGCCAGTCCCGGAGTTGTGTTGACAGTCTCCATTGAAAAGTCTTTGGAAATTATTCCCAATGTTCCTGAATACGCACTCTGAACTCCCAGGTTTTCAAGAAACCAGTGGAGCAAATAGGCCACAGTGGTTTTACCTTTTGTGCCCGTAACCCCCAGAAGAGTAATCCCCTGAAAAACATCTTTGTAGAAGGTTAAACAGTCTTCAAGAAATGTCTGGCGCACATCGGAAACTCTCTGCACAGGCAGATCTTTGATCGCAAACTTAAAATCTGAAGGCACGACAATACCAGCCGGCTGCCTGGCTAGAACCTCTGGGATATATCGCTCGGCATCAAACTCCGAACCCATCACATAAAATAAATCTCCAGCGGAAACTTTTTTCGAATGGGATCTTAAATGAGACGACTTGGAAAGTGCTACCGATAGCTGAGTGGGATTCATGAAAGACCTAGTTGGCAGGTTCACCGTCGGGTCTTACAAAAGCCATGGATTCCCTCATTTTAAAACGAGCGCGAAAGTCTCTGGCCGGTGCCTGCTCCTGACTGAGGTTAATCCAATCAGGCATAGAACTGCTTGATTCCGGGGTGAAAATCTCCTCTAATTGAGTTTCTGTGTCAGGACTTTCAGGATCAAACCCTCCTGGTACCGAGTTTTCCAAGCTCTCCCTGCGAATCAAATCTGGAGTGGGGACCCCTTTGTCATCTTTCTCAGACTGCCTTTTCTTCTGAGAAGGAGGAATCTTTAAATAAGCCAGAATCTCTTTGCCCAACTCTTTAAATACCGGGGCAGCTACCTGTCCACCATAGTACTTTTCTCCCCTGGGCTCGTTAATCATGACATACATCACAAGACGCGGATCATCAGCTGGCAGTGCCCCTACAAAGGAAGCCACAACTTTGGGATTGTCTCCGGCATCCCAGACCGATGTGGCTTTATGCATTTCAGCCAAACTCTGAGCGGTTCCAGTCTTCCCCAGAACCTCGTATCCCTCGATAGCTGCCCGACGCCCAGAGCCACCCGGCTCTGTAACTCCCTTAAGCATATCCACCAGAGTTTTCGAAGTCTTACGCGAAATGACGCGTCGTAAGGGCATACTCTCAATATTTTCCATCTCGCCGCCAAAATCCCGGGTACGCAGAAGAATCTTGGGATGAAAGAGAAGACCCCCGTTTACGATGGACGAGAACGCACGTGTTAACTGGATCGTATTTACGGCAATCTCCTGTCCGATGGACAGAGCCGCCAAAGACAGCCCGGACCATTTAACCGGAGGCCGGTTCACACCTCTAATTTCACCGGGAAGCTGAATACCCGTTCTTTCACCGAACCCAAAGCGGTGTAGATAATCATAGAGGCGTCGAGTCCCCACGCGTTGCGCGATTTGAATTGCGCCAACATTGCAGGATTTCTTGAGAACCAGGGAAGGGTTAAGCTCGCCATGAGATTTTCTATCATCACAATGAATCCTAAAGACGTCATAAAGCTCGGTATAACCCACACATGAAAATAAATCCTCTACTGTAATCGCATGGGATTCCAGGGCTGCCGCCAAAGTGATCACTTTCAGGGTTGATCCAGGTTCAAACTGATCGGAAATGGCTCGATTTTTATAATCTTCCTGGGAATAATAACGAAAGTAATTTGGATTATAACTAGGTTGAGAAGCCATGGCCAAGAGTTCTCCATTGCGCGGATCCATAACAACAATGACTGCGTTTTTTGGCCGATGGAACTCAAAGGCTTCGCGAAGTCTTTTCTCCACGAGATATTGAATCACCACATCAATGGTCAAATAAATGCTCGTGCCACCCTCAGGAGCTGTCATAACGGTTTCGCTATTGGGAATGACCCGGCCGTTTAAGCCTCTTTCATAAAACGTTACTCCATCCATGCCCCGCAAAATATCCTCATAGAAAAGTTCACTTCCCTCCAGGCCCCTGCCATCCTTGCCAACGAAACCCAAAAGATTCGACGCGATCATATTGTAGGGGTAATAGCGTCGCGTCGCGTCGCGGAAGAAAATGCAATTTGCCAGAACCCCCACCTTTTCAGGAGAACCTAAAGTCTTGTTTTCTTTTTCAATTCGATCCTGGATCTTATGAAATTCCTCCATGGTCACATCATTTTTAATGAGGAAATAACGCCTGCCGCGCTCGCGAGCCTTACGTAGTTTGGGAAGAATCGAATGGATTTGAAGTCGGGTAAACGTTCTCAAAAGGGACAAGGTCGCCTCCGGATCCTGCAAACGTTTGGGATCACAAATTAAATGCTTCACTGCGGCCGTATACGCCAAAACATTGCCGGATCGGTCCAAGATTGAGCCTCGTTTTCGCACGATACGCTTCTTGACTATATGTTGCTTTTTTGCCCTCTCTTTCCAGTCCGGGTGATCAATGATTTGAATCCAAAACAAGCGCAGCAGGATCGTAAGAAAAAGCGCGAAAGAAACCCACGCGAAGAGCCTTATTTTACCGTCAAGAGTCCCCATTTTCACCCCCCTCCTTTTCAAAAACCCTGAGCCTTGACGAACGTGAGGACTCATTAGTCTTTTCTTCTTCGGGGGAAGGGCGAATGACCTTGCGATTCCATCTTTTGCCACGGGGTTTGGGAATCCGGGTCTGGGTTCTTATGAACTCGGGGATTCCGGGGGCCTGTTCCCATTGCTTAAACCGGAGTTTTACGATGCGATCCTCCAGAGAGTGAAAGCTGATCACAATCAGTCTCCCCCCAGGCCTCACGGCTTCAAGAGCCAGATCCAACGCTTTTTCAAGGGAGTGCAATTCTTCATTGATGTATATTCTGAATGCCTGGAAACTCCGTGTAGCCCCGTGAATCTTCTGCTGCCTCAAATAAGAGCGCGGCAAACACCTTTCAATCAGGCGGGCCAGATCCAAAGTGGTTTCCAATTTTTTCTGATTTTCCACAATCCTGGTGGCAATGCGATAATGAAACTTCTCTTCTCCATAGACACGCACCAC
>CAZRLV010000388.1:0-3517 GCA_964600955.1 uncultured bacterium | reverse complement strand
GTGAAATCTCGTCTACAGCCAGTTTTCTCTCTTTTGAGCTGAGAACCAGAAAGCGTGTAGCCTCCATGGCATCCACCAGAGTGAAATAGACCCCATCCGCTTTGAGGTTGCGAGCAAGGTCTGCCATTTTCGAAATCTCATTGACATTGACTTTTGAGATCACATTGAGAAGTTGGAGCTGAGGAGAGGGTCGCGAGCGCCTCATCTCCTGAACCGCCTCCAGGATTTTGTAGAAATCACCCGCACGTGACCGTGGATGCAGCTCGTTATAGGTTTTGTCTGTAGCCGCCCAGAGGCTGAGGGCAATCTCATCCACCCATGCATCACGCATCAGATCAAGGTATCGATGCAGGAGTAATCCATTGGTTGTCACGGCCAGCCAGATCCCCTTCTCTTTGACAGCATTGACAACTTCGGGAAACTGTCGATGAATCAGCGGTTCGCCTCCACCGGTAAAACGAATCCTCTCAACCCCAAGCCGATGCAGGTCCTCCACCAGGTTTTGCAGGAGATCCAGTGGGAGTTCTTGCTTATACCACTCCTTGGGCGGCTTTTCTTCCGTCTTTAAATGCGGAGAGTAGGTCCAGCAGGCAATACAATTGGTATTACAGCGATTGGTCAGATCAAGTACCACATGGCGTGGTCCCTCAAAAACCTTACGCTGAAGAATCCCAGCCAGATCCCGATTTTTCTTAGAAAAACTCATAGTAAATTAAGAATTCTAGGAATTAAAGGAATCATAGGTAGTTGAAGAAAAGAGAAGAGGAATATGGATTCCCCGGTCAAGCCGTAGGATGACGCGGTGGGCCTCTCTTCTTTTTATTAACCTTCCTCTGCTCCCTCTGATTCCTACCCTCTTCATAATACCTGCCTTGTGAGATCTAAATATCCTTTATAGGCCCCCAGGAAGCCGCGTTCAAGCATACTCAGTTCGGTTAGTCTTTTGTGCATAAACTGGTTTCGGGCAATATCATCGCAGGACTTATAGCAACCGCAGGTGGAGTCAGCATCATTGCCGATTAATGAGAAAAACGCATCCTGTTTTTTCTCTACCTGTGCCTTTTGACGGAAGTATTTCTGACGGTTGGAGGACCAGGCTTCCTTGAAGGATTGGTGGTAAATATTGCCAATGGGAATGCGATGCGATTTTAGGCAGGAGTTGATATCACCGTCAGGCATAATTCTGGCAAAAGCATGGTCAATATAGCAGGGAAACGACTCAATGATATTTTTATCATGTTCGCCAATATTAGAGTCTGAGGATGAGAGTCGGCGCATAAAACGTTCAAATCCAAAGAGCAGGACTTTGTTTTTATAGAGATTCTCACGAGCTTCAGACCAGACTTGTTCACACTGCTCATAAAGCCAGACTCTGGCCTCTTCAGTAAGGAGGAGTTGGTCGGTTTTACCTGGAATGGTGTCCACCAGAGTGAATTCCACAGACTCACAACCCGTATCCACGCAAAAATCGAGCATATTATGAAAGTCCTCATAATTAAGCATGGAAATAACGTGATAAACCTTGCAATAAGGCTTGGTAGATTTGAGTGAATTCATCATTTTGATGCCTTTTTTGGCTTTGTCAAAAGACTTGAGCCCCTTATTGGGGTGTGTGCGAGAGTAGGCTTCGGGGGAGCCCGCCCACATGCTCAATGTGAAGTGGTCAATTCCAAGCTCCAGGACTCGTCTTATTTTCTCATCCGTGCAGAGACGCAGAAAATTGGTATTCACGTAAAGAGTCATGCCCAAATCTTTAATGGCCTCCCAAACTTCAAAAATCTGAGGATGCATGGTGGGATCTCCGCCGCCTGCCATATATATTTCCTTGGTCCCGATCTCAGCCATGTCCTTCAAGGTGGGTATGATCACATCTAATGGGATGGTATCTTTCTTGGAAGCAGGATCAATCAAAAGATCTTCAAGCATGGGTGAGTTGGACCAGCAGGCCACACAGTCATTATTACAAAGATTGGTCACATCCAACTGCACCAACTGAGGCCCGATATAAGACTCTGTCACCGATTGAACCCCTGCCATGCGGCGATAATCATCCAGGGTGGAAACCAGCTTTTCGTCAGGGGTGTCTTCAAGCCCGACTTCTTTCGAACGATAGAAGAAAAGCCGAAAAAGGGCGTCAGGACTCAGAAATTGGAAACGGTGAGAAATCTTTTTTTTTTCGCCGATTCCCAGGTGGTATGCCTTCAGGAGAGTTTCAGCCGTTGTAGTCCAGTTATAGCGACTTTCGGCCTGGGTCCTGGCACTGACCTGCAGTTTTTCCTTAAGCTCAGGATCATTGAGGACTTTTTGGACACCACCGGCCAGAGCCCTTGGGTCACCGGCGCGAACCAGGACCCCCGCTTCTCCATGGGCCAGCATTTCCCCAACTTCTCCCATCTCAGAGGCTACGATGGCCCGACCGGCCGCTAGGTACTCACAAATCTTCAAGGGGGATTTAGTTCTGGTTTGAGGATTGTCCTCAAAAGCTCCTACGCAGACATCCGAGACCTTTAGGAATTTAGGGATTTCTGTATGCGGAACCGAACCCGTAAAGACCACATGATCCTGCAAGCCCAATTCTTCTGCTTCTCTCATTAACTCGAGAAAGGAGGAGCCGTTGCCAATGATGAAATAAGTGACGTCCTGGCGCTCTTGAACAAGAAGCTCGACGGTTTTTAGGAAAAGTGAGGCAAATTGAGCCCCGTGAAGCTGCCCCATATAGGTGACGACATGCTCCTTGAGCTGGTATTGCTCACGAATACAGGCAGCGTCTACAGTCCGTGTATCAAAGGACTCAAGGTCACCACCCACGGGGGTTTCAAAAATAGCTGTATGGGCGATTCCCAGACTTCGCGCCTGATTCCAGAGTGCCTTGGAAGAGACGGACAGAGTATCTACCAAATAGGGGATCATTTTTTCTACGTGATTCATGGTCCGATACCAATAACTGTCATGCGGACAGGAGGTGCGAAAAATCTCAGCCTCCCAGTCATCCCAGTCATAATGGACGGGGGTGGAGGTCCAAATCCCAGCCAGGATGGAAGGAATTGAAACATAGGCAAATCCTTTTTGAAAATGAATGACATCGGCCCAGCGAGCCATCTCCATCATTTTGCGCGTTTTGAGAATTAGGGTTCCTGCATGGCGGATCATGGGAATGGTTTTAAAGGGATACTCCTGACGTTTGCGTTCCAGTTCCGGGTCTTGATGCGGGTTTTCCAGGTGGTAAATCATGCGCACCTGGTGGCCCTGTTTCACAAATTCTTGAGCCAGATAGGTAATGCGAACCGTCCAGGGTTCTACCGGAGAATAAACGTCATGGGGGTGAATCATCAAAATATTCATAAGAGATTCTCCAATTTATAGTGTTGAATCAGACTTTCCATCTCGTTGTTGAAGTTGGTGTTGTCGCAGCTTTTGCAAAATTCATCAATGATTTTTCCATCGTTATAGGTGTCGATGTTTTCTCCACCGAAATTGATATTACGGGCACAAGAGCGGGCATGACTATATTCCCTGG
>CAZRLV010000387.1:0-3518 GCA_964600955.1 uncultured bacterium | reverse complement strand
TCCAAAGACGATCCAGGACCTAGCTTGCAGACATGCCTTCCGTGGCTATAAGTTTATGAAAAATGCTCTGAATCTATTTGAGAGCCGATAAATCCTGGACAATCGGCAATCTTCCTTCTATATTGGCTGTATTATGCCAACCTACGATTACTTGTGTGAAGAGAATAATCAGGTTTATGAGGTCAGTCATTCCATGAGCCTTGAGGTGAAAGACTGGGGTCATCTTTGTGAGCTTCTTGAGATAGAAACCGGCTCAATCGATCCTAAATCAACGGTAACCAAGATGATTAACCGCAGCTTTTACCCGGCCAAGGGAATCCCTGATATGCCTTGTGTTGAAACCGACTCTTGTGATGTGCCCGCTTGTAAAAGCGGGGGTTGTCAGGGAATGGGATTCTAGTTCAAAGTAGTGACTTTCCCAAAAAATCACTGAATCGATCGATCTCATCTCTACTGTTATAGATATTGGGTGCGACACGGATTGTTTCTCCTCGGGAATTTCAAAATGATGTCTAATCATAGGCATTCATCCGGTCTCAGTTAGCGAAATTCTTTTCCTCTTGGTGTCTACCTCATCAACCGTGACCAGAAGAGGTTGTCCCACACTAAACTGATCTTCCATGGCTTGCCTGGGGTTTTTAACCTTGCTCTTATGTAAAAGCCCGTCCACATTGACTCCAATGTCTACAAAAAGCCCAAACTCGACGATATTTCTCACCACACCGGGGAGTTCATATCCTGGCTTTAGGGCTTCAAACTTCAAAACTTCATCTCTCAGTACGGGCAAGGGCAGATCTTCGCGGGGGTCGTTGACTGGGGCTGACAGACAATCTAGAACTTGGGAGACTAAGTTCTCATCTTCTGCGAGGGTTTCAGCTACGAGTTTTGAATTTAGCTTTGTCAAAATATTGCGGGAAGGTCCAGGTTCTTGGCAATACTGCTTTTCGCTGAGATCAGCCATTTTTAGTATTTTAGATGCTAGAGAGTAGGACTCAGGATGCACAATGGTGTTATCAAAGATATTGCGACTCTCGGGCACCCTACAAAAACCAGCGGCCTGAGTAAAAGCTCTTTGGCCAATGCCTTCTACTATTAGAAGCTCTTTTCGAGATTGAAATCCAGAGGGCAAAGTTCGCCGCAGATCCAAAATATTGGAAGCGATTCTGGGACTTAATCCAGGTAGAAGTGAGAGCAGTTCCAGTGATGCAGTGTTCAAGTCCAGGCCGACTTGACTGACTGCGGATTCCACAACTCGCTTTAGAGACTCAGCCAATCGTGCTTTTGGAATATCATGCTGATAAAGTCCCACACCTAGAGACTCAATGGGGATTTTCACATATTCAGCCAGTGGGTCTTGCACCCTGCGTGCGATGGATATAGCCCCTCTAACCTGGATGGGTAGATTTCCAAATTCCTCAATGGCTTGTTTTGAGGCTGAATAGACGGATGCCCCGGCTTCTGAGACCAGCATAAACTTCAGCCTAGACTCATTGATATCCTGAATACAATCACTAACAAATTGGGTCGTTTCTTGACTGGCAGTACCGTTGCCGATGGCAATAAGGTCTACTCGAAACTTATTTTGCTTGGCAAGAAAAACCTTTTTTGCGTCCTCGCGGCGTTTTGGGTCAAGGGTTGGGTAGATCGTAAAGCAGTCTTTCATCTCTCCTAAAGCATCAATAATGGAGCATTTGCAACCATTTTTATAACCAGGGTCCATGCCGAGGATGACCTTGCCCTTAATGGGGCGCGTAAGAAGCAGATCTTTTAGATTAGAGGCGAAGGTAGCTAGCGATGACTCCACTGCGCTCTCTAATAATTGGGCTTTAATTTCTCTCTCAAGCGAAGCCAGGAGTTTCTTTTTATACCCCTTCCAAGCGCCTTCACAGAGTAAGTCGAAAGCTTGCAGATTTCTACGAATATTATAGATCTCTAAACAACGCTCAAAGCAGCGTTCTTCCTGTTGTAGGAAAAACTTGAGACTCAGAATCTCCTCTTTGGCCCCACGGTAGAGGGCCATGATTTGATAAGCTTTAAGATAGCGAATGGGTTTATTGAAATCATAGTAGTTTCGGTAGGTATCGGATTCCCCCGGATCAGCGCCCTTTTTGAGACCGGCTCTGCACTGCCCAAAGCGCTGAAATTGTCGACGCGTTTCTTTACGTACCCACTGGTTCTGACTGAATTCCTCAGCTATGATTTCAGAGACTCCCTGATGGACTTCCTCAATCGTTAGCTTGGAGTGCTTTAAAAAATCCTTAATTGGATCCTTTTGCCTCTTCCTGGCTTGTAGGAGTGACTGACAGAGAGGGCCTAATCCATTTTCACGTGCACTCTGTGCTTTGGTTTTTCGTTTGATTTTGAAAGGTAGACAGATTTCATCGAGTTCAGAATCGCTGAGTGAGGCTTCTATGCTTTTTTTAAGTCCTGGGCTAAGGATCTTGCGTTCCTCATAGGATTCCAGCACGGAAAGCTTCTTCTTATGCAGTTTCTGAAACCGAGCGAGACGATCCGCTACAAGCCCCAAAGCGATTTCATCAAGTTCACCGATGAGATAGCTCCGGTAACGAGCAATGAAGGGGATGGTAGACCCATCTTCCAAAAGCTTTGTAGCGGCCTCAACATCCTTAATCGGTTTACCACATTGGTTTGCAATTTCGTTCAAATAAAGTTGATCTAGCATAGGTGAGGGATTATACGAGTTCTTCTCCAAAATCCAAGGATTAATAACTAGGTTTCTAGCAGGCGCTGTTGCAATAGGGTTTGCAAATCGCGGCGTCCATCTACAATCAGGAAAACAAATACTTTTTTTCCAATCACTCTGTAGATTATGCGATAGGATTTAAAAAAGATCTCCCGAAAATCCTGGATTCCTAAGACAAGCAGTTCCTTGGGGTATGTTCCACGTGCGGGAGATGTAGATAAGTAGGAGAGCTTTTTTTCGATTTGGTCCAGGACACGATTAGCCCGCTCTATTCCATCTCTGGATTTAATATAGGCGTTGAGTTTTTGCAAATCCTTGGACGCATGATCGGTTAAAAATACCGAGAATGACATCAGCCGGTTTTATTGGCCTGACGAATTGCGTCAATCGAAGCAGAAGTTGGTTGGACCTTATTGTCCTCTATCTGCTGATTCCCGAGTGCCAGGATTTTCAGGAGCGCTAAGGTTTCTTGGGTCTGTTCGTAAGTTTCAATGTCTTGAATGACAACCTTGGCTTCGCCATTTTGAGTAATGACCATGGGTTCATTCCCATGGGCGAGATTGCGAATAATCTCTGCGGCATGTGCTTTGAGATAACTGATCGGTTTAATTTGGCTTGATAATTTCATGACCTGCCCTCGGACTAAATATAGTCTATAAACAGGTCAAGCGTCAATGCTTAGCAGAAACCAGGGAGTTCGGTCCCTTATCTGACGTAGCCCAGGATGGATATGAAATGGCTGATGGAACCCAGCAAAACGAAGATATGCCAGATTCCGTGGGCATGGCGTAGTTTTTCAAGTTCATCGAGGACG
>CAZRLV010000386.1:0-3538 GCA_964600955.1 uncultured bacterium | reverse complement strand
TAATTCAGATTCCAGCACTAAGAGAGCATCGAAGAAACAAGCTAGAAAAGGTTTTATCTGTATTTCATTCCGGCAAGGAAAAAAGCCATTTGGTTAATATTTTGGAAGAAGAGTACCCAAAGCAGTATCAGGCGGTGATTCGTCGTTTATTAAAAGCGGCCGCTGAACCCAAACTCAGAGAATCCATGAATATAGAGGATGAGTATGTTGAGGAACTCGAATCCCTGGAGCGCACCATTGATAAAATCAACGCTAAGGTGGATGAAATAACTGCTGAAAACCAAAAAATTAGTGCTGAAAAAGATAGGATTTTACAGGTGGCCATTCAATCCTTGATGGACACCAAAGGTATCAGTTTTGAGGAGGCCAAGAAGCTCCTGACCTAGGGGGCTGTCCACTCTGGAATTTGCAATTTGCGGTTGAGGCATGCCTCAACCCTACGCATCTTTAGTGGCCTAGCCCCAAAACTTCATTCTTTTAACGAACGGTTTGCACTTCAAAATGGACGCCTTCATATTTTTGCAGGTAACCAATAATCTCAAAAAGATTGCGAGCCTGGGGGTTACCTGAGGTGCTGAACATGCGCATTAAACTTTTGGGGGATTTTTCAACCTCACTCCCAAGTTTTTCAAATCCTACCGTAGCATTTATATAATCACGCATCAGTGTCTTGCCGGTCTCTACATCACCCGCCAGGAGACACTCAATGCTTTCTCGAAGAAGCTCCAGTCGAAATTTTGGATCAGCCTGGAGTCGCTCACCGACGGTTTCCCTAAATTTACGTGTCAAAGCCATCTCTATATCTCCCTTCTTAGGCGTTTATATTTTCTCCATAGAGTTTTTGCGTAGTCAATGTCTTGCTGTTGCCTTTTTTTTGCTTCCCCCGCCTAACAATATGACAAGATCATCGCCTTCGCGACCAAAATAAACTCGGTATCCAGGTCCGAAATCAATGCAGCATTCAAATACGCCCCCACCGATACTCTTTGAATTTGATAAGTTTCCTTTACCTAGTCGCACCAGTGCCGTTGTAACTTTAGAGGCTGCAATCGGATTTAACTTTCTGAACCATCTGGCGAAATAGCTACGATTGTTGGTGTCAACGAATTCTTGAATCTCAATCACACCCTAATAGTAACATATATGTTACGTTGTCGAGTAGTGCAAAAATCGATGCTAAGCTGAGCAGAGGGTGGTCAAATTGTCTGGACGGTGTTTCCCTCCCTGAGCCACCGGAACTTGATGATGGAGATGCAGATAGCGTTTTTGGGGGGAGCGTCTGCCGCTTTTTCCCTGGTAAGCACATTGGCCACCATCTCGTTCGTGGATTTTTGAAGGCGAGTTGAGATGGGGGTTGCCTCGGAAGCGGGCTGGGAATGTCCGGCGCCTAATTTCGGGTCAGGCATGCCTCGTCCGAATCAATGGTCGTTTCTTCCAGGCACGCCATGCCCGCCCCCTACGGGGAAGAGGAAGATGGATCCCCCGATCAAGTCGGAGAATGACGTTATCTGTGAGCAATCATGCCCTTTGGCGGCTTAACTAAACACCATTGCGGTCAAGCCAGAAGATGACACTGTGTGGGTGGCCCATTCCATTGCTTCTTACTCCCCCAGTTTCTTTTGTTCGAATTTTGTAAGTTGCTCTAATTCTAAAAAGAAAGGTTAACGCAAAACCGCGAATTTGCCCTGGCGGATGTAGCTGCGGTCTGCTTGTTTTAGCTTTAATTTGAAGAAGTAAACGCCGTTGGCCAATGCCATGCCTGAGTTTGAAACCAGATCCCATTCCCAGGTGTTTCTGCCGGGCTCAACGTCTTGCTCGTCGGAGTGAATCAGGGCCGAACTGCTGTCATAAATCCCGATCCAAAGCGAGCCTGAAAGACCTTTGACAAAGGAGTGAATTGAAAAAGACTGAGACCCTGAAATGGGATTGGGGACCGCTCTGGCCCATCCCAGGCCGCGACCCTCAATCACGGTTACAGGGGCCTTTAGTACAGCGGCCCTTCCTGAATAATCGGCCAGCTTAATTTCGAGCTCACGTGAGCTTCCCAAGCCTTGCGATATTTGAGTATGAATTTCATCATCCTGCGTAAAACGAGCCTTAAGACGCTGATTTCCATGACTGACTTCCAGCGAGGAAAGGTCGAGACCGGATCCCGACTCCTGGATCTCTACGGGGAGCTTTTGCCACCCCGTACCTAAAATTGAACTTCCCTTCCACTCGAGTACAGGAGCCTGAAGGTCCTGGGCCAGGACATAGGGGCGCCCTAGTAAAAGGGGTAAGGACTTCTGTTTTGAATCTACCCTGGAATGAAATAGATAGGACTCGCCGGATTTCTCCAAAACTACCACATGCGAGCTCGACCACTCCGGGGGAATGGAGCTGAGACTGAGCTGAACTTTATAATCTGACCCAGACCAGGAGGATCCAAAAACTCCAAGATCCGAGAGAATTCTAAATTCGCCACGGATTTCGTCTCTTGGAGAGGGCTGACCCGTGAAAAATATCGAGGCCATAGCGGCCTTACCACCTCCATCCGATCTCAGCATGGATTTAGAGCTTTTATGATTGAGAACAAAACCCTTGGAGAGTAAAAAGCGGCCCAGAGAAATTTCACGCTCTTTCACTAATTTGCGGCCCAACGAATCCTCATAAAAAATCTTTAGAAAATAAAAGCCTGAATCCTCTTTTACGAGGTTCAGGGGAACCGAAAAACTATGACCCAGACCTCCCATCTGAAAACCTTCATCCAGGGGAACCGGAATCAAGTCTCGCGCAATATCCCCCTTGCGCAGTGAAAACCGAGGACTCGTAATGACCCCATCTTCTCTGTTGATTTTTACCTTCTCCAAACGATTACGGTGTGAGACAAAACGCACCACAGAGATGAGTTCAAAATCACTCACCGGGTTTGAAAAAACCTTGACGCGCGCCTCTGGGCCAAGATCCACGGCGATATTCAAATCAAAAGGAAGCAGCGCATTTCCAACTAAATCCTCGTATCTGGCCAGATGCAGGCTCAGGGGTTGTCTTGGAAAATCCTCACGGATTCTCAATGGAAGTTGGCCCTGAAGATGTACGCGGTCCGTGGTCAAAGAAGTCAGAGCGGAAGAGCTCAGCGAAACCGTTTCATTCCAATCCTGAATCTTCAATTCTTGAAATCCTGGTGAAAGCTTTGAAAATTGCTTATTGAAAACCACCTCAAACTCAAAATCAGCTGAAGTAACAAAACCACCTGCAACTGAAAGCGGCACTCTAGCCCCCGACTTGAGAAGGAAAACCTCCTCAATCTTCAAAGGGCTGTTGTCCAAAATTAAATACTGTAAATCCCCCCAGTCCGAACTACTGCGTCTTGAATCCAACCCCCGGATGCGAAAGGAGAAAAACTTTACAGCGGTGATCGGATGGGTACCTACCAAAGACAAAGGCTCTGAACTTTGCAGATGAGCTGCGTAGGTCACGCGATGAAGGGGGGTGCTGGAGCCAGAATCTTCGCTAAATACCTCGATCTCCACCTCTTCGATTCCCTTAATGGATTGCC
>CAZRLV010000385.1:0-3541 GCA_964600955.1 uncultured bacterium | reverse complement strand
CTGTGCGTTGGTAAGCTTACTACCATCAATATCAATCGTGATTGGCAGAGGTTGAGCAATAGGCCCATCCAGAAGCTGACCATCAAGGGAAAAAATCCTCAAGTTTGCAGTGCCTGTAATCTTGGCTACAGCTTTGCTAGCCCCCCCAACTCTACCAACAGACGCTGCTGTTGCTGAGCCTGCTGTAATTGTCACTGTAGGTGGGTTAACCAGGGTTCCGCCCCCGCCGCCTCCGCCACATCCATACGCGACCAGGGCCAGGATGCCGACCCCCATAGTGAGACCGCGCTTTAACTTCATAATCGCGTTGTTGCTTTTCATCTGCCTTCCTCCTGCAGTTTTATTTATTTGTTGCGGCCTCTCAGGCCTTCATTCTCTAATTTGCTCCCGTTTCCCTCTCTGGGAAACCAAGACATCAGCCGGGGGCATTATAATCACAAGGTCATCATTCGTCACCAGTTTTATTTTCTTCTTGAGAAGAAAATAAAATACGATCGCGGATGAATCCAGCTAATTCCTGGAAATCTATCAGAGTCGAATGAAAAATAAAAGCTCTTTCACCTTCTATTAATTCGAGGTCATACCTTTTTCCAATCAGAGCCTTGGAAATGTTTAGTCTTTTAATCTCTTCAAAATGGAAATGTCGTGTACGTCCATCCAGATAAAGCACGTAAATTCCCTCTTTATGGATAAAGATTCTGGCCAAAAACTCTCTCAGACCCAAAAAAGTCAAAAGATTAAAGCCAAGTAAAAGAATTGAGGTTAAAAGACTCCAGTTTTTAAGAAAAGGGCCGTAAATCAAGAGATACCAACTGAAGGTTAGGCAAATGAAGTGCAAAAGCCCTAAAACAGAGATCAGTTTTGGACTATAGCCATAACAAAGATTCAAGCCGATCTTGGGCCGTGACCCACGGTAGGGAAGGGAGCGCATTCCCAGGTAGTAAATTAAGTAGCAGCCCACCGAGAGAAATGCGCAGATATGAAGATCAGAGGTGAAAAGCATGTTTTTGAATCAAGAAGTCGAGGAATTCAGGAATAAAGACTTTTACGACCATTTGAGTGGATCCCCCGGTCAAGCCGGAGGATGACAAAAATAAAGAACTACAGAACTATCGGAACTAGAGAACTATAGAATAAGAAAAGAGCGGGAAGGTGAAAGCAGAAGATGGCGACTATTTTTTCCTCTCCCCATTCCGATGATACCAATAGTTCCGATAGTTCTTTAGTTCCTTCTTTAACTTTTCGTGACTTTCGTGGTTAAAAATTAAACGGTGGCCTCAGCACTCCTTTTTCTGTGATGATTCCTGTAATTAAGTTATTTGGGGTTACATCGAAGCCTGGGTTATAGATGGCTTCCAGATTTTTTGTGATTTGAGTCCCTGCAAATACCCCTAGCTCGTGGCGGTTGCGCTCTTCGATGGGGATGAGATCGCCCGTTTCCAAGTTCAGGTCGATGGTTGAGTTGGGCGCGGCCACATAAAAAGGGATGTGATGCAGTGAACAAAGAGCCGCCAGGGAATAAGTGCCGATTTTGTTGGCCACGTCTCCATTTTTTACGATTCGATCTGCGCCTACAACCACCAGATCCACCTTTTTTGCGCGCATAAGGCTTCCGGCCATATTGTCACAAATCAGGGTATAAGGGATGGCTTCGGCTTCAAGCTCATAGGCCGTCAGTCGGGCCCCCTGCAAAAAGGGGCGGGTTTCATCTACCCAGACTTTTTCAATCAACCTCTTCTGGTGACCGGCCCGGATAACCCCCAGGGCAGTTCCATAACCGCCGGTGGCCAACGCCCCTGCGTTACAATGAGTTAAAACCCGCGCACCCGGATTGATGACTTCAAGGCTGTGTTGGCCCAGGGCCAGATTCATTTCTATATCTTCTTCGTGAATTTGAACGGCTTCTTTTGAAAGAGCTGTAAATAATTCTTCAGAACCGAGACCATCTTCTAGGCTCAGAGCAGTGCTTTGCATTCTTTGCAGCGCCCACTGAAGATTAACCGCCGTAGGCCTGGTTGCAAGAAGAGTTTGCGTGATTTTCTCTGATCGTTCGCGCGAAAACCCATAACCCTGAAAGCCCAGAGCAAAAGAATAGGCCGCCGTAATTCCAATGGCCGGAGCACCGCGCACGATCATATCAGCAATTGCCCGCGCACCCTCCTCATAAGAATCAACCCGCACCCAGGATTCCTCCATAGGCAGTTTGAGCTGATCCAAAAGAAGAAAATGATCCCCTTTCCACAAAATAGGTTTAAGCATGATTTAATAAAAGTTGGGGAAAGAACTAGAGGAATGTGAAGAAGATAGAATAGGAGAGTCGAAGATGGTTGTAAAAATTCTTCATTCTGAATTCTGAATTCTGTCTCCTGAATTCTTGACTTTAAGATGGATCCCCCGGTCAAGCCGTAGGATGACGAATTTTGATTCCCCATTCCGATGATTCCGATAGTTCTATAGTTCCGTTATTTCCCTTCCCCCCATCTCTTCAACTCCCTCTAATTCCTTTGCTTCCTCTGCTACCTATGATTCCTTCTTCCCTATTCCATCTTCCTCAATGTTTCCGTCACGGCTTTTGTCAGAAAGGGCTCTGCCGCACTAGCCACGGCAATAATTTCCTCAAAAGTGGCTTCTTTCAGGTTGTCGGGCAGGCACATATCGGTAACCACCGATACGGCTAAAACCGGAATCCCCATATGGCGGGCTACAATCACCTCGGGGATGGTGGACATTCCTACCACATCAGCGCCCATTGAGCGCGTCATGCGATATTCCGCCCGAGTTTCAAGGTTGGGTCCGGCCACGGCTAGATACACTCCTTTTTGAAGTTTTATGCCATGTTCCAGGGCCGTGCTTTCAAATAAGGCTCCAAGTTCCTTGCAGTAGGGCTCGCTCATATCTGGAAACCTTGGCCCCCAGGCCTCTTCATTGGGGCCCACCAGAGGATTGAAGCCCAGTAGGTTGATATGGTCCTCAATCAACATTAAATCTCCGGATTGATACTGGGGATTTAACCCTCCACAGGCATTCGATACGAAAAGAGTTTTGATTCCAAGCTCTTTCATAACCCGCACCCCAAAGGTGATCTCTTTGCCGTCATAACCTTCGTAGCAATGAAACCGCCCTTGCATGGCCACGACTTTCTTAGAGCCCAGTTCTCCAAAAATCAGCCGTCCATGGTGAGTTTCAACCGTGCTGATAGGAAAATGGGGGATTTCGTCATATTCTACAGTCTTGGGGTTCAAAATTGTATTCCCAAGATGCGAAAGCCCTGAACCAAGGATCAAGCCCACCCCAGGGGGGCCATCAATTAACCCCTGAAGCCTCTCAACCGCCTCCAAAACCTTAATTCTTTGCTCGTTCATCACGCCGCCCTATGTCAAATCAGTATTAAGGGGCAGATTATAACAGAAGGAAGGGAATGGGGAGAGAAAGAAACGAAAAGTCGAAGATGAATCCCCCGGTCAAGCCGGAGGATGACAAAAATAAAGAACTATAGAATAAGAAAAGAGCGGAGAGGTGGAAGCAGAAGATGGCGACTATT
>CAZRLV010000384.1:0-3546 GCA_964600955.1 uncultured bacterium | reverse complement strand
CTAGAAGAATCTTGGGAGACTGGAAGGGGAAAATTGAGATTGCTCCTGATTTTGATGAGCCCTTGGATGATTTTGAAGAGTATTCGTGAAACAAGATCGCTATCTTTTGGACACTCAGACGCTTTTGTTTTATCGCCTGGAAAGCAGTAGACTTTCAGAAAGAGCAATTGAAGTTTTTCATGACACCGATAGCGTTTTCTTTTTGAGTCATGTCTCTGCTTGGGAAATGGCTATTAAATGCTCCCTTGGTAAATTAAAGATAGAACCGAGTCTCGATTCTTTCTTAGAGTCGATTACAGCTCAGGGTTATGATTGGTTGAGCATCAATCTGGATCATATTCTTCGAGTATCCAAGTTGCCATTTCATCATCGTGACCCATTTGATCGACTGCTGGTGGCTCAATCTGAAATCGAAAAACTTCCCATCATTAGTAATGACAAAACTCTTGATGCCTATGGCATAGAACGGGTCTGGTAACTCACCTGGCCTTAGAAAAATAGGTCTCAGGCCAGGTTCCCTCAATTTTTTGCCCGTTTTTCTCGTAGCGGTAAGTGAATTTTCGTTCACCGTCGGGATAGTAAAAATGAAAGGACAGAGGGGTTGTGGTTTCTTCTAGATGGGGGAGGAAAATGGGAATATTAGGCACCAGAGGCCAATCAAAGATCTTGGAGCGCTCAACCCAGAGGAGTTCTCCTTCGGGACATTTTGAGATCATCTCTCCTTCAAACTGATCTGAAAAATAGGTGAATATCAGATAATCCTTGTTTTTTACCTGATCTACGAAGCGTAAGATCCCCTTGAGCTCAAATTCAAGTAAAGTGAATCCGGTCTCTTCGATCACTTCGCGAATCAGTCCCTCTTCCACGGTTTCCGATCTTTCGATCTTGCCGCCCACGCCATTGTAAAAACCAGCATCGGGAGGGTTGGCTCTCTTGAGCAGCAGGATGGAGTCCGCTCGTTTAAGAAAACAAAGGGTATAGAGTCCTGTGGAGTGATGCTTCATGGATTTATTTAAATCCCAGGTGCGCCTGGTGGAGAGGGGTTACACTGGCCTTTGCTGTCAATGGGTAGCTTTTCTCACCGGGGTAGACCACATAGAGATGATCAAGATTCAGGTCCTTGATGGCGATATGCATGGATCGCGTCATGGAGGGCGCATCGGCACATTTAAATTCAAATCCCAGCCGCTTGCCCTTATGCAATAGAAAAAGGTCCAGTTCCGCCCCTCGCTGGGTTCCCCAAAAATAGGCATCTCTGCCTTTATAACAACATAAGACCTGCTCCAGGGCGAATCCTTCCCAGGATGCCCCGTAGGCAGGATTTCGCCTCAACTGGTCCAGGGATTCAACCCCCAGAAGGCTATGAAGAATTCCGCTGTCGCGAATATAGATTTTTGGGGACTTCACCTGCCTTTTTTTAAGGTTTTCAAACCATGGGGGAAGGATTCTCAGCATATAAGTTCCTGCCAGAATATCAAGATAGGATCGAGCGGTTGGAGATGAAACGGATAAGGACCTGGCAAACTGGGAGCAGTTCCAGGTTTGACCATGGTAATGGGCGATCATATACCAGAAACGTCGTATGGTTTCCCCAGGGATTCTAATGCCAAATTGAGGAAGATCCCTCTCCAAAAAGGTTTCAATGAAGCCATCTCTCCATTCCATGCTGGTTCTCTGATCTTGAGCAAGATAGGACCTTGGGAACCCTCCTCGCTCCCACAGTTTTAAAGCCGAATCGGGTCCGGTTTCCGCAAGTGAGAAACCTGAGACATTGACGAAAAGGACGCGTCCTGCAAGAGATTCTGAAACTCCGCGAATTATTTTGGGAGAAGCACTACCAAGAAGTAGGAACTTTGTGTTGCCATCAGGACGATCGCAAAGAGGTCTGAGAACCTCAAAAAGTGTTGGTAGTCTTTGCACCTCGTCGATAATAACTGTGCCTGTGAGGCTTGCGAGAGTCAACTCAGGTGTGGACAGGGCTGCCCGATCGGCTGGACTTTCCAGATCGAAAATATGTACTGATTCCAGTTGATTTGCAAAATGTCTGGCTAAAGTGGTTTTGCCGGTTTGACGTGCTCCCAGTAGAGCTAGAACAGGACTGGAATCAAACTTGGTTAAAATTTCCCTCTCAAGTGAAGAGCGAGCAAGATACATGTTTGTAGTATATCATAAGTCTAACTTTAAATTTACTACAAAGTATAAAGAGGAAGGAATCCAAGGGAGCAAAGGAATCAAAGGAACCAGAGGTAGTTGAAGAGAAGAGGTCTTCACCGAATCGTCATTCTCCGGCTTGACCGGGGGATCCACTCAAAAGGTCGTAAAAATCCTCATTCCTATGTTTCCTTTGCTCCCTTTGATTCCTCGAATTCTTGAGTTCTTAAATTTACCCAAGTGAAAGATTCCCGGATTCTCTGTATAATCTTTTAGTTAATGGCTTTTCATTTTGCTTCTTCTGCGTTTTCGACTCGTCGTGGCTCCGTGGCCTTGATGGCTTTTACGGCTTTGGCCGTGATTTTTATTGCCGGGTATGCCTTTCACCAGATGTCTGTCAATTCGGTTTTACAGATCTATCGCTTTAAGGTGAATGAAAAGGCTATGACCCTGGGAGACGCCCTGGTGGAGGCTTCAAAAACCATCGCTCAGGATATGGCCAATGCCGGGCAGTTCGATTCCTGGTTTGAGGATTTGGCGACCGGTAAAGAATCTGTCGATGAAGCCATCTTCAAGGTCAGCTCAAAGGGGGTGGAAGGTCTGGGCAATTTTGAAGTGAACTCAACCATGACGGGGCTGATCCAATCTCTGTCTGAAATGACAGAAGACGGAAAAGAAAGCTTTGAAGCCACTGTCCATCTGAGCCTTTCCAAGGAAAAGGACTTTATCAGTCGTTCGCATTATATCGATGATCGCCAGGAAATGCGCGGCATGGCCACCTTGAAAGTGAACTATGTAATGACCATCGATGTCTTCAAGAAAAAGGGCAAATCCTATGTCAAAACAAGCCCCAAAGAAATAGAGACTCGTTTTGAGTTCAAGCGCGCTCGAGTTCAGCCCCTGGTGGTGCGCCATTTTTCATTTTTTGGTCAGGACATGAGCGGAGGAACTGAAGAAAAAGCGGGTGATTTCTTAAAAGGGCGTTATAACAAACTTGCTGTAGATGCCAATGGCAACTCCGAGAACCCTTTTATCACTTTGCTAAGCAGCGCGTCCGATCCAGACGTTGAAGGCGGCTCTGGAAATCCTTTCAAGGACTCACTAGGCTATATTCTTTTTGGTACGGGCGGTTCGGATGAGAAACAGATCTACTTAAATCTCGCCGCAGGCAATGGGAATGCCGCTGAATCATTCCATCTCTACCGAGGGGGCCAGGGAGAGAGTGATTTTTACCGACTTTATACCTCTGATTACCGAACCTTGATTCAGGTTAAACCGGGTGATTTGGAAATGGATGGAGCCGGGCCGGGGCAGATTGCTACCATTCGTTCATTGGTCAATAATGCTTCGGATATGGACCCCACCCAGGGGATTCCTTTTTACTATCTGGCTCGC
>CAZRLV010000383.1:0-3555 GCA_964600955.1 uncultured bacterium | reverse complement strand
AAGATCCAGAGCTTCGCGGGACTGTCCCGGAAGGCTGGTCGCATCCCTCAGATCCTTTCCATGAATACAGTCATAAACGGTCCAGGCATCCTGAACACTGCGAGCCAGGGGTCCTATCTGATCAAAGGACGATGCAAAAGCCACCAGGCCAAATCGGGAGACCCTTCCATAGGTGGGCTTGAGACCTACGACCCCGCAAAATGAAGCGGGTTGGCGAATAGACCCCCCCGTATCGGAACCCAGCGCCGCTGTGGTAAATCCAGCCGCAACGCAGGCCGCACTACCCCCTGAGGACCCTCCGGGTACATAGTCGCCATGATGGGGATTGCGAACTGGCCCCATTGCCGAAGTCTCGGTGGAGGAGCCCATGGCAAACTCGTAGCAATTGGCTTTTGCAGGTATGCAGGCTCCATGCTCCACAAGTTGGTTGACTACATGGGCTTGAAAGGTTGGATTAAAACCCTTGAGGATTTTTGAAGCACAGGTTGTGGGCATGCCAAGAACATGTATATTGTCCTTAATGGCAATGAAGCTACCTTCAAGTCCCTTCAGGGAATCACCACCTGCAATCTTTTCATCCATGCGGCGGGCGTAGGTCGCCATGGCCTCAGCATCTACACAGACGAGGCTATTGTGGTGAGCATTTCTTTCTTCAATGGCTTTTAGATAGGCATTTGTCAGATCCGCGCAGGAGAAGTCGCGCCGATTTAGGCCTTGCTGAGCTTCACTTAGGCTAAAATTTATAAGCATTGATTTGTGGAACTGCGAAAATCCCAGAGCCTGGGTCGCGCTACACGGAACTAGATCTCAAACAGTCCGAGATCTTCTTGCTCCGCCGGCTCCAACCGACTAGAGACGATTCTATCGAGCTTGGAGAGCCGCTCCTGAGAATAGGACTGCTCATAATACTCAGGATGATAAGCTACCTTTTGTTGCTTGAATACCTCAAGCCGGCTTTTGAGAAGTTGCGAAACAACCGGATAATGCGCCGTATCATCATAGTACCGGATGTTTTTGAGAAGAAGTTTCAGCTGAAAACTTTCAGCACGTTCTAGAAACCTGCGCAACAGCTTAATAACCGATCCGATTCTATGACGCATCAGCGATAAAAAGGCAGATGCAATCACGCAGTCATTCGAATCTTCCAAAAAATTGAGCAAGTCAAAGATATGGCTGCGATCTGGCGACCCACCCATAAGAAATGCTGCACAAATACGATCATTACAACCACGACTGACCTTGAGTGTCCCAATGATGGACTCCACTCCTCTACGATTTGAATCCACCATATGTCTGGCCACATGAAAACGAAACTCACGTTTTTCTTTATGGTCGAGCAGGGTATCTCTAAAGAGGGTGAAGGTCCTCTCACCGGGAAATAATTCGGCTAGTAAGGTTACGGCCTGCGAGCGTACTAACTGCTTACGATGATGAAAACCGGAAACGAGCAGATCAAAAGCTTCGTCACCCAATTGGATGAGGGTATTGCGATCTGCAAGCATTTCTTCCATCAATGCGTCCCCATCCCCAGTGAGTTCAAGGTTTCGGGGAATGCTTGGCGAATCTTCCTGAGTGGATTCAAATTCACAGCAATAATCACTTAAATAAATGACATGATTCATAGAAGTTTTGCTCCGGATTTCTCTTGGCGATTCCAGATGGAAATCAATCTCCCTACAGACCGACTTTAGCATGGGATTCTAGGGTTTGGCAATAGGTTTTTGAAAAACTTATAAAAACTTAAACAACGCATAAACACAGGAGTTCCGAGGTTTATCAGACGAGTTTTTTCACTTCCTGTTTGATTTTGTTTGCCTTTGGTCCAGCTCCCCTTCTGAGCGCAGTTTTTTGTTTAAAAATCAAGCTTTTTATCTCGCGGCGAAGACTAATGAAATCCAAGGGCATTGGCAAGGGGGTAAAAGGTGGTTTTTTTAAATTCCTGCTATAATCGTGCGATGTATCGACAAAGGATTAAAAAAAGGTGGATCAGATGAACTTGCAAGGAAAACGCGGGCTGATTTTTGGAATCGCGAATCATCGAAGTATTGCATGGGGCTGTGCTCGCAAACTCAAGGCTCAGGGAGCCCGCTTAGGGGTAACTTACCTCAACGATGCCATGGAAAAACGCGTTCGTCCGCTAGGCGAAGAGATTGAAGCAGACTTTATTGAACGCTGTGATCTAACTCAGCCCAAAGAAGTGGAAGCCGTCTGTGCCAAAACCCGCGAAACCTTTGGAACCATCGATTTCATCATCCATTCGGTAGCCTATGCAAGTCAGGAAGCTCTTGCCCGCCCGATTTCCCAGGTCACTCAGAGTGAATTTCAGGAGGCAATGAGCATCTCGGCCTGGACTTTCCTGGGACTTGCCGGTGCCATGAAGCCCCTTCTTAATCCTGGGGCTTCCCTGATCACCATGAGTTATTACGGGTCCACCAAGGCGATTATTAATTATGGGATCATGGGCGTGGCCAAGGCCGCGCTTGAGGCTGAGGTTCGTTATCTTGCAGATGAACTGGGAGAATCTCAAATCCGCGTCAATGCAATCTCGGCCGGGCCCATCCGCACCTTGGCGGCCGCAGGAGTCAAAGGCTTTAAGGGGTTTTTATCACAGGTGGAGGAACGATCTTCCATCCATCGTAGCATCACGACCGATGAAGTCGGCGACACCTGCGCTTACCTTGCCGGTCCGGCCTCAAGCGGCATTACGGGTCAGATTGTATATGTGGATCTTGGATTCAGCTCAAAAGGTTAGATTTAATCGGTCGATACCTGGGCTCCCATATAAGCAATGATGGCCTGATAGGTTTTTTCTACGGCTGGTATACAATAGAGCGAATAATCTGCAGAGGAAGAAACTTCCTTGCGGGATTGTGCCAGGCCTAATTCGATATTTGCTCCAGCTCCTGAGGCTCCGGCAGAGACCGAAGATTCTGAAGCTCCTATTCCGAGTTGAGACGCGGTAAGCGGGACAATGGTTCCGTAGCCCAGTAGTTTTCCAAGCAGATCCCTTGAAAGAATCAGATCATGGATTTTCGAATAAAACAGGGTGCGCGTCGTCTCACGAATTCCCTTGCGGATAATGATGATGCGCTTATTGGTAATCACATATTCAGTAGAAAGTCTCTGAAGCTCTTTGTAAAGAAGCATCAAAACAGACAAATACAACATAGAGCGCGGCTTTAAAAGCTTGAGCTCAGGATGCCAGGCGGCCAGAACCAGAGCTAGGGCCAAGGCGGTTAGAAAACTCAAAACCCCTCTCCAGTCCAGTCTGAGAAACCCCAGCAAAAGAGCAGGAAGAACATGTAAAAGTGACCAGGCCGCCCAGGAAGGCAGTTCAAAAATAATGCGCGAGACCACCGACTGAGAGCCCAGTGACTGAAAAAACTGTGCAATGGGAACCCCAAGACTGGGAAGAGTCCCCATCCAGATCAAATTCAAGAGTAAAACATAAAGCCAAAATGGATATTCTCGAATCTGTGAAAAAAGATGAGGTTTAAGCCGCAATACGGCTTGCTCATTCTCCAAAAGTCCGTGACTCATGGACGCTTCAATCGG
>CAZRLV010000382.1:0-3574 GCA_964600955.1 uncultured bacterium | reverse complement strand
ATTCCCTCGTAATGGGTAAAATCTGCAAAAAAAGCATCCCCATCAGGTGCGTGACATTCCACGCAGGAATCCTCCAGAATTTCCTGAATCCGCTTCTCGTACATGGGGCGTGGAGCCATAGCCTTCATC
Organism: uncultured bacterium; assembly: GCA_964600955.1. GTDB lineage: Bacteria > Muiribacteriota > UBA6191 > UBA6191 > UBA6191 > CAZRLV01. Next base: position 3,445 of record CAZRLV010000382.1, on the reverse strand, counting down.
CAACGGTAAAAATCCTCCCGATCATCATTGGAATCAATATATTCCGACATATTTCCATCAATGGCTTTTTTCAAAAGAGGTATTTTTTTCACGTAAAAATGATTGGCAATATCTGTCGGGGAGGGAAGCCACTGTCCCGGTGGTGTACGAATGCTCAAAAGGAGATAAAGTTGGGCCTGAATCAGCCCCGAGCCAATGCAGATTAAAAATAAGGTATAGGCAATCCGCAGAGCCGATACGGATATTGGAAAACTGGCTAGAGAAGAATTAGGCTCAAAAGGGCGACATCCCATAATGGAGAAGAATACCTCGGGTCATCATAATAAGGGTCGTAGTAATCGGGATCTTCCATGGTTTCAATAATTTCAATGGGCTCTTCAGATTCCTGGGATTGAGAATCTCTTAAAATTCCAGCTTGATCACTCGCCGCACGCTTTTCAAAAATCTGGCGAGCCAGAACAACTCCCTGGTTAATCACATCCTTGAGAACATCTTCGCCCTCCACAAAGCCCTCGTCATCTTCGTAACCAAGCTCGTCGACATGCAGAGAACCATTGAGAACTTTTGTCAGCTCCTGGAAGGTCTCACCATAGGCTACTTTATGCTGCCAGGAGTCTTGTCCCAGGATTTCAGTGCGCCCCTCAGGTTCACGAAACTCCCCCCCTTGAAGCAAACCCATAAATACAATTTCGGCCGGATTCATGTCCTTGTACTCACAAACCGTCACGCGCAGGTCAACAAATGCTTCGTCTTCAATATGAGCCCTGAAGTCCACCTCATCAAAATCAAAAATTTTCTCAAAGCCAAACCTGCCCTGTTCAAGGTCTACGGCACAAAATACATCATAAATTCTTAAATACTCTTGATATTTTTTCAAGAAAGCCTTAAATAGTTCCCGGCCCTTCTCGGTGGGAACATACTCTGATTTTTCATCATCAATTTCCATGATGGAATGCTCACAGAGAAAGCCAAAGGCAGATTCGAGATGCGTATCGTCACCTTCGAGCAAAACGCTGTAAGCCTTGTCTTTATTAAGCATTTTATCGAGAAGAACCAAGCCCATATAAAGACTTTGCTCTTCACGCCCAGGCGCACTAAAGCGACTTGAAAAGTCCTGATTCATATTTCCCCCGGATTCTACCTCTAGTCTTGTGGAAACAAGATGTAACTTTATCATACTAAGCACTGTGGACGCAGTTTTCAGGTATAATGGTCATAAGATTAGCAATTAAGGGTAAAAATGGTTCAAAATGAAGAGATTCTGGCCAAGATCGAGCCGGAACACATGATGTATGAGTTTCCAGAGCTGATTGAAGAACTGAAGATCAGCTCGGACTACCTCTGGGCACTGATTAGAAGTTTAACGGACGAAGAAATGTTCTGGGCTCCACCGACTGGCAAGCGCAACTGTATTGCCCAAAACCTTGGGCGACTTGCGTTTATTGAAAAAGAGCTGGGTAAAAAATCGGAAATCGTGTTTTCGTTTCGACTGGACGCTTTCGATGAATTCTTTTCAGATCCTTCGGTGCGCATCAACTCCTCAGACCTCCCTTCACGTAAAGAAATTCAAGACATCCTACGAGAGACCCACGACACCCTCTTGGAGGAAATTCGATTTAACAAAAAGGTTGAGCTGATTTTTCGCCTCGTCAATCAATACTATCACTACGCCGCCAAAATTATTTTGCTGCTAAAAGACCTGGGAAAAAACCCCGGGGATCTGGCTCCTGAGTCCCGACGCGTCAAGCTCAAACGAGCTCAGGGCGAGATCCCTCAGTACAGCCTGCCTGTTTATGCCAACTGATCTGCTAAAGCTCTCATGAAGCGGGCCGCCTACCTGTTTATTCTTCTCATTCTTATTGGGGCACTATGGAATACTATTTTCCTATATCCCCTCAAGCTGTTGGTCGTGTTCTTTCACGAAGCGTCACACGCCCTTGCCACCCTGGCAACGGGGGGTAGGGTGGAGGAACTGGTCATCGTGCCAGCTCAAGGAGGTCATGTTATTTCTGCGGGAGGCAACCGCTTCCTCGGGCTCTCTTCTGGATATCTTGGCTCTCTCCTCTGGGGGGGGCTTCTATACAGTCTGGCCGTAACATCAAAAAAAGATCGCGAGGTCATGCTCTGTCTTTCTGTTTTCGTCCTGGTAATTACCCTTTATGCCATGTCCCCCTTTAGCAATACCTTTGGTTTTACATTTTGCTTATTGACCGGCGTTTTCATGTCCTTTTCGGCCCGTAAGCTCTCGCATGGATTCAATGATTTTGTTCTGCGTCTCATAGGGCTTACCAGTATGATTTATGCACCCCTCGATATCATCAGTGATACCCTAGTTCGCTCAGAAGCAAGATCGGATGCCCGCATGCTAGCCGAAGAGTTTTGGGGGACCACAGTTTTCTGGGGAACGCTTTGGACTCTCTTGAGTCTGGCTTTCGTTCTATGGATTATCCGCTGGAGTTACAAACATGAAAACCACTAAAAAACTCCTCTATATGTCCCGCTACAACAATGATTTTGAACGTTTTATAGCGCTCGCCGATGCCCTGGGTCAAAAATTTTCACAGATCTTCTTGCACATCTATCCTTTGGAAAGGCTTCCCAACAGAAAAATGATAGAAATTCTTCAGGGAAAAGCTGTTTCCCTCTATGATCCGGGGGCTTTTTGCGCGTTCTTCAAAGCATATGTTTTCTTCAATGAAATGGCACGATCATTTGGCTCTAGCCGTCTATGGAAATTGGGTCAGTATTTCTTCTCAAGAGCCATGGCCCGCTCCGACCAATCTGCCACTAAGATCCTTGATAAAGTCCAACCCGACTTACTATTCATTACATTTACCCCAAGAAACTATCCCCTGCCCATCTATCAGGCTCTACATAAAAAGGCAAGATCTCGTGCTATCCCTATTTTTGTTGTAAGCCCTGGAACTGGCTTTTATGGGATTCCTGTCAATCATGTTACACCTGAAAATAAATCCCCATACTTAGCCGGAGACTATCTCATTTCCCCATATGACTATGAGCTTGAAGTCTTTATGTCTCCTGACACTAATATCGAAGAGCCCTATATTAAAAAAATGGGCTGTGGTGACCCAAGACTTGCCAGGCCATTTGTAGAGAAGCTTCATCATGTTTTTCTCAAAAATCATAGTTTGGCATCTGGAGTAGAGCTGAATCCAACCCCATCTGTCGCTATATTTGGAAACAATATTGCCTATCTAAGCGACGGAAATCAAGAAGAGCAGGATCGGGTGCTGTTAAAAATTATTGACTGGCTTGTTCAGCAAAGAGTAGATACAATTCTATTGCGATTTCATCCACAAACCCCAGAAACACCTGTACGCTCGGAAATCATCAGTAAAAGTGGGGTGAAAACATGCCCAGCTTTGAATACTTCTGAAGTATTGACTCAGGCAACGCATGTAGTCAGCCCCCCTACCTCGGTACT
>CAZRLV010000381.1:0-3579 GCA_964600955.1 uncultured bacterium | reverse complement strand
TTGTCTATATAATGTTGATAGTATATCCTATGTTTTAAATCTTTTTAGTACAAATCTAACAGGCAATGATTCAAATTTAACTGCTCTGTGTACCGTCCACCTCGATGGTGCTAACACCAGTATTTTCTTCAGCCCCTTGCAGATAAAGTTTGAGCGACTAGACCCCAATCTAACCCAGGTTCAGTTTATACCCGATATTTTCAAATTTTCCATTGATGGAAAAGACCAGCCCTCGGGGGATGTTTTTGCCGATGGGGCTTCACCTGCCACCTGGCGTCTGAGTCCAAAGTTTAGTAACGGAGATCCTGTTTCAGCGACTTTAGACCTTTCTGAGCAAGCTTCATTTCTTTTAGCCGCCAGTCCTGAGTCCTCTATAGCTACATTTCCCATGGTTTCATTGGGTAATAATCAGTTTCAAACCACAATGACCAATACCCTGCCCGGAATTGTAAAGCCCATTTTTTCGCTGGATGGGGTTTTGCTCAAGGAACAAAACTCAATTCGCTTTAGTGCAATCAGCTCAACACAATCTGATTTTCGAGTCACTCCAAGCTCCTTGCATATCCAGCATCCTCAGATACCGTTGCCTTCAACAGCAACCATAATTATTGAACCCGCTCTTGAGGACGGCAGCCGCGTTCCAACCCCCATTTCAACCACGGCTTTCAACCTTATTTTTACCGATAGCCAAGGAGCCAGTGCCAGCCCAAGCCTTTCTGCTTTTGAGGGACCATTTGTAGATCAGGCCGGCCTGAACTTTTATTCTGCAACTGTAACAGCGGGTCCAAGTGTCCAAAGTCTTGAGCTCAGTTTGGACATTGGGGGTCAGAGGCTCACGCGCAAAAGAAGCCTGGGTTTTTCGGTTAGTGGTCCTCAGCAAACAGAAATTAAGGTAGACCGTGGGTTTCTTTTGACTAGCTCCTCGCAAACCGCCAAGATCGAAGTTATCCCAAGATTTTCAGATGGTTCTGCAGTCAGTGCCAATCTGGCCGAGTTAGTTTTTCTCAGTACTAATATCGGAACCCTGGAAAACTCTCTGGGAGAAACAACCTCAAACACCTCTCCATCTATCCAGCCTTCACATGCTGGGAACTCAATATTAACGGCTAGTTTTCACCCTGGAACTCAAGCGGGTTTTGCCGTGATATCAGGGCGAATCTTTTCTCAAGGAATTGAAGAAATCGAAAATCAAGCCGTGGTACAGACCGTTTTAGGCAGTCCGAACCTTTTGACCGTGGTTTTGGCAGATGAAGCCCTGCCTGCGGACGGTCAAAGCATCACCACGGTGACTCTCACCCCCCTTTTTCCAGATGGCTCTCCCATTGGCAAAGAGTTTCCAGAATCCAGGCTTAGCGCAAGTTTGTCTGAAGGAGAGTTTTTAAGAAAAAGTCAGTCCCCACTCAACCCAAATTTAATCGTTCTAGAGAATGCCGGGAGAGATCAAGTTAGTTTTTTCAACAATGGGGATGGCGGCTATGAGCTATCCATTCGCGCGACACCTTTCAGTACTGTCAGTGCACTAAGCTTTTACATGGACCAGGTTTTATCGCTAATTTCACGCACTCTGACCTTTACCGTTGCCGGCTCAGCGGACCCGGAGCGTACGCGAATAGAAATCGAGCCTTTGGTTTTATTCGCAAATGGGAAGTCGACGGCCAGAATTGATATTTTTCCGCGATCCAACAACGGGGAGCGCTTAAGCCTGCCTACTTCCTCCAGCGTTGTCGTTCAAACCAGTCGTGGTATCTTGCTTGGGGCCTTGGATAGAAATCCCGACGCTTCCTATACTCAAAGGGTTCAATCTGAGAAGTCCAGCACAAAACAAACCGCCGAGATTACTGTGTTGATCGATGGCGTTCAAATGAACCCCAGCCAAGACCTGAAGGTTTTATTTGTAAACCTCGATGTTTCTAAACTATCTACAGAGCGGTTTTTCCCGGATCGAAACTTGATTGATGGTTTTGATATTGCCATTTTAGCTCAAGCCATTCGTTCGCTCAGTTGTCAAAATGGTCTTGGAGATTGTAGTTTTGATTTTAATGATGATGGATTTGTAAATGAACTTGATTTAGATATTTTGGAAGATGCTTACGGAAACAAGTCTGAGGATTGATGCATTGATTTTGATAAGAATTGGCATTTTAATCGTAGCTATTCTTGGGGGATGTCAGTCATCCGATCAGCCCTTATTTGATCTAAAAGCTGAGGATTCCAGTCTTTCAGAAAGCAAAATCCTTTGGGCTTTAAGAAGCACGGCGCTACCCCCCGATACGGACACCAGTCAAGGTCTAGAGGAGGCTGACCTTCCCGCAGGTTCTTTATATTTGATGGTTGTGCCCGACCCCTTTGACAGCAATCTTTTTAGAGTTGATGTCAAAGCTCAAAACCTGACCGGTATTTACGATACCCCCATGACTCTAGCATATGACCCGAGCCTGGTTGAGGTTTTGGACAGCAACAGTGGCGTGCAAATTGTCGAGGGCTCTCCGGAATCAAGATTAAGAAAAGAGTTTGAGCCGGGGCTTGGACTCACACGGCTCTCTGTTTTGCTCGCCGCCAAAGACCCGGATCGTTCTGGAAGAATCATTATCAGCCAAAGCCTCCTGGTTGACCTGGGTAGAAACCAAAATTACCAGGGGAGTCTTTTTTCCATTCCCATGCGCATTCTTTCCGTGTCTAATTTCAAAACTACATTGGGGTTTGAGATATCTTCATCTCAAGTCCTCGATCGTGACGGAGCATCTCTTGAAGTTACACTCTTTGGTGGTACAATGACTCGCAATCTTTAGCCATTGTTTCACGTGAAACAATCAGATCAAGTCTAAATGCTAGTTTCATATCTTCTCGCACTCATTTCCTCCGCAATCGCTCATTTTTTTATTGCGGGCTTTTCTCATATGGCACGTATGGAAAACCAACTGGAATGTCTCCTGACCGAGGATCGCCTACCTTTGGCCTGGTGCTACCGCATTGTGGAGTCTCTAAAAAGCCACCTTCCTACGCGCTGTGAGGTTTGCCGAAAGCAACACAATATCCTCAACTACTTTTCCTTCACAAAAAAACCCTGCCCAAGTTTATCCCGTGCAAAGCTTCTAGTTTCTGAACTAATTTTCTTTGCGCTAACCTATCTATTTTTTTTGCGCTTTGGCCTAAGTTTTGATTTCATGGTTCTTCTGCCCTTGCTGGTGCTTTTCTTTATCATCACCGTAGTAGACTTTAAATACTACATAATTCCTGATGAGCTTAACTTTCTGGGAATCGCACTAGGCCTCATCCTAAACGCTTCTGCTCAGCTTCTACCATTAAATGAATTAGGCCTGAAGGTACACCTTAGTTATTCCATTTCCAATTCGTTGCTGGGCATACTCCTGGGGGCTGGGCTTTTGTTTTCAGTAGCCTATCTCGGGTCCATGCTTTTAAAACGCGATGCTATGGGTGGGGGAGACATAAAGCTCAGTGCTTTCATAGGGGCCTTTTTAGGCTATAAAACCACCCTATTGGCTTTGGCGTTATCTTCTGTTTTAGGGTCTGTTTTTGGATTACTTATTTTATTTAAATCAAAGTTTATAGATAAAAAAC
>CAZRLV010000380.1:0-3586 GCA_964600955.1 uncultured bacterium | reverse complement strand
GTCTCCGCGCGATACACGGGTTTTACGACCTGATTGAGAATAAAGACAAGAGTCAAACAGGCCGTAGTAACCCAAAGAATCAGAGGGAGTCTCTTGCGGATGACCCGTAAATAATCGGCGAGATGGATCTCCTGACTACCATTCCGCCACATAAACGACATCGCCCCCTTGCAATAAAAAATCTTTTTCTCTGCCCTCAAACATACGTACGGCATTCAGCTTAATGGGACGCGACGCCCCCTTACGCATAACATGCACCTGATCACGCCTTGCGTCCTCTACAAAACTTCCCGCCAGAGCCACGGCCTGAAGCAGGGTCAGACCCGACTTCAGCTCAAAAGAACCGGCCCGTTTCACCCCGCCCAAAACCGAAATAGTCTCCACGGGTTCTGGAACGAATACATGATCTCCGGGCTCCAGAAAAAACGGTTCGTCATCTTCTTTTTTAATCAGACGATCATAGAGATTGACTACAAACTTCTTACGCGACCGAATGACATAGACATGGCGCATATCGGGTTGATTGAGTGCAACCCCCTCCAATGACGGTAGTTTTGATGAGAATCCCCCTGCCTCAGCCAGCACTTCAAACAACGTGGTTTTTTCATGACGCAAGGGAATCGCACCATTATTAAAAACCTTGCCCAGGACATAGACCAGCTTTGAACGATAGTCTTTGACTACCACGGACACTTGAGGATTGGTGACGTATTTCCTAAAGCGCTTCGTCAAAACTTCGATCAGATTGCTAGCGGTCTCGCCTTTGGCTGAGACCAGTCCTACAAGAGGGACATTGACCTTTCCATCATCGTTCACGATAAACTCAAGTTCATCTCCCAGCCCCCGACGCTCAAATTCCTTGAGGGAAAGAACCGTAATTTCCAGGACGTCTCCCGCACCGATAAAATAATTCAAGGGTGCTAGGTTCACGGGAGCAACAACCGTACGGACTTTTTGCTTTAGTTTTTGCAACCTGGCCTTATAACCCTGTGCAGACGATTTCCCCGCCCCAAAAACAAGTGAACCGGTAGAAAACCATAGAATAAAAATGAGAAAACGAACGCGAACCATGGCTGTCTAAGGTACCATACCCTTACCTAAATTGCCCTCTATGACCGGAATCAAGAATCCAATGCTTGAAGGAGAGGATAGGAGAGAAGATGGATCCCCTGGTCAAGCCAGAGGATGACGAAAGTCAAGAATGCAGAAATCAGGAGTCAGAATTCAGAATATAACTCCTCCCGTTTCTTCTACTCTTTCCTCCTGACTCCTGGGTTCTGTCTCCTGTCTTCTCATCTATTCCTCGACTACTTGATTCAAAAAAAGGCCCCGAGGATCTTCCTCGGAGCCTTAATGACCTTTTCAGAGTACAACTAACGATCGTAGATCGCGTTGAAGCTATTCAATTGTTTGGAGGAAGCCCCCTTGATCTTGTCAATGGCTGCCTTGATATTAGCGCGACCATGTCCATAAGTCTTATCGAGCCCTTTCTTACCCAAGTCCTTGGAAGTGGACTGCAGGATATCGATTAACTGATCTACCTTCAGACTGGGATCTGCTTCGAGCATCAGAGCACTCAGACCGGCAACATGAGGACAGGCCATGGAAGTTCCGCTCATTTTGGTGTACTTTCCGCCCGGCAATGAGGAGTAAACTCCAGAACCCGGTGCTGTAATATCAGGCTTGATATACTTGACACCTTCCCATTTGATGGGTCCGCGTGAGGAGAAAAACGATGCTCTATCCTTTGAAGTGGTAGATCCCACTGCAAAAGAATGAGGATAGCCACCGGGAGTTCCAATGGTGTTTTTCCAGGGGCCACTATTACCCGCAGCAAAAACCGGAACAATATTCAAAGAGCGCCAGGTTTCCACCAGGTTCCACAGGGACTTCTCTTTGGCCATGGAGGCTTGGTTTCCACCCCAGGAGTTTGAAAGAATACTGGGAGCGTCAGCGGTCTCAGGATTTCCATCTGGATCGGTCATCCAGGTCATGGCACCGAGAATGCCCTTGAGGGTCGCACTGCCTTTGTCCGAGAAAATTCTTCCAAAAATAATCTTAGCCTTGGGAGCGACTCCGATTTGCTTACCCGACTTGTCCCCACCAGCAATGGTTCCGGCAACATGCGTACCATGACCATGATAATCACGGGGCTTCTCAGAATTATCTCCGCTCCAGTCTTTCCAGCCGATGATCTTTCCCTTGAGGTCAGGATGCTCAGCGTCAACTCCTGTATCTAAAATCCCGACGGTAACGCCCTCACCTGTCAGATTATAGGCTTCACGAACTTTGTCTACACTCAGCTTACGCAGGCCGTAGGTGTAACCACCCTTTCCGTCCAAATCAGCGTTTTCAGCTTCTTCATCCACGGGAGGCTCCTCAAAAGGAATTACCCGATCCATCGTGATCTGTGCGATATCTGGATTGTCTTTGAGGGTCTCAAGCATCTTCTCGGATACTTCCGCTGCCAATGCGTTGGCTGCCCAGAATTCATCCAGAATCTTACTGTCTGCTTTCTTACCCAGTTTCGCGAAGTCCTGCTTCAAAGAGCGGCTTGAAACCGTGTAATTGGCTCGTAAAATACGACCTACCTCTTTAACCGAGGTTTTGCGTCGAAGTTTCGAGCGATTGGCTTTATCTTTGAAGGTAACGATAACACTGACTTTACCGTCTTCTCTAGCCTTGGCGGCCAAGTCCGGCGTAATATCCACAGCGCTCAACGGCATCGCCGCAGCGCATAAGAACGAAAATGAAGTTATGATTGATTTTTTCACTTTAATAATCTCCTCACGTAGTCATACAGTTCTGAATTTTATTCTCCCGGTCAAGAGAGACTCGATTGAACATCTCATCGAGATACACACTTTAAGGAATGAAATGAATTCGTCAAGCCCAAAATTAAAAAAAAGAAGGAACTAGAGAACTATCGGAACTACAGAACTACAGGAATTTGAAGAGAAAGAAAGGAAGAATCGAAGATGGACCCCCTGGTCAAGCCAGAGAATGACGAAAATTGGGGAAGGAGCCAGAGGGATTCGACGGAAGGAACTAGAGAACTATCGGGACTACAGAACCATAGAATAAGAAAGGGAAGGGGGAAGAAGAGGGAGGAGGAATAATTCTTAAGACAGGGGTAAAGCTGCGGGGCAGATGGCAATGAGGTTTTGGAAGTGGATGATAGCGGGATCGAACCGCTGACCCCGTGCTTGCAAGGCACGTGCTCTCCCAGCTGAGCTAATCACCCATCTATGGTTTGAAATAGGGATAAGTGGACTTGAACCACCGACCTCTGCTTTATCAGAGCAGCGCTCTAACCAGCTGAGCTATATCCCTGGAAAGAGAAGAGAAGAACCCTAAGGCTTAAGTCAAACACCTGTCATTCCGTTGTAAAAGTTACTCCTTTGAAAGGAGGTGATCCATCCCCACGTTCCCGTAGGGATACCTTGTTACGACTTCACCCCCCTTACGAAACACACCTTAGGGACCTCCTTCCTTACGGTTAGGTCAGCCACTTCGGGTGCATGTCACTCGGGTGGTGTGACGGGCGGTGTGTACAAGGCCCGGGAACGTATTCACCGCGGCATGC
>CAZRLV010000379.1:1714-3606 GCA_964600955.1 uncultured bacterium | reverse complement strand
TCCTAATATTAAAATCATTTCTTAAGAAAGTGTCCATAATTACTCTACCAGGTCATTTTGGAGGCTGCCGGGAACCCTGGGCTGATGACTAAGCAATTAGTTCAGACTCTAGTGGACCATTCTATGGGGAACTACAGGTTGCTCAATACCATGGCAAGTGAACTGCTCGGGGAAGCTTCCATCAGGGAACAGTCGCAACTGGATGAAAAACTCTATTTGAACTTCTACCAAACCACCAAGCGGTCTCATAAAAGCACAGTTTAAGACAACTACTACCTGAAAAAAGCCCCTGGAGCATCACGCCACAGGGACTTTCCCATTAAATACCTTGATTAAAATCCCCTGGATTTTCGTGATGACACTCAATAGGTAGGAGAAGAGGAAACAATAGTAGCAATAGGATCAATGGAAACAATGGAATGGGAAATTAAATACCGTCATCCCACGGCTTGACCGGGGGATCCATTCAGATGGTCGTAATGATTTTTTCTTCATTCCTTGGATTCCTCTGCTTCCTCTGATTCGTCGAATTCTTGATTCTCGTCATCCATACCCTATGATGGTTTGTTCAAAGCTTTTAAGAGGTTTTAATAGGACAGCCCTGTGAGAATAATGGAATGGGGTAGTGGATTTTTTTGAATCTTGTTATTATATTAAAAGGTATTACTTATTATTAGGTGCGATTATGGCTACATCCATTAAGCTAGACGATGATCTGAAAACTCGACTCCAGCATTTAGCTACTTTGAAAAACCACTCCCCTCATCGGTTAATGCGAGAAGCTATTCGTAGCTATGTTGAGTCTGAGGAGAAAAAAGAACGATTTAAACAGGAAGCTCTGGCGTCCTGGGAAAGCTATCAAGAAACCGGCCTACATTTGACCGGCCAGGAACTGCAGGATTGGCTAAAAACCTGGGGCAACAAGGATGAAAAAGAGATTCCAGAGTGCCACGAATAGTCATCACCGAAGCTGCGGCAAAAAACTTAGAACGCTGCCGTGGTTTTTTAACAGATAAAAGTCCTGTGGCCGCCAAACGTGCAGCCGAAGCAATCCGTCACCAATTACAACTACTAGAGACTAAGCCGGAGATAGGCAGACCCCTCGAGGACCTACCTGAACTTCGAGAGATCGTCATTCCATTTGGAGTCTCAGGTTATATTGCGCTCTATCGTTATGACGTCGCCACCAACCGCGTAATTCTTCTCGCTTTCAGGCACCAAAAAGAAGTGGGCTACCCAGAATAGCACCTTTCTTTCAGCCAAAAAAAGAACCTCCCCGGGGGGAGGCTCTTTTTTCTATCCGTGAGGAAAGAATCTAGAAATCAACTCGATACGAAGCCCTTACGGTATCGTAATCGTCGTTGCAAGCTGTTCCGGCAGGACAGTCTGTGGCCTTGGTCGCTCCGGCAACCCTATCCCAGTCGGCATCCGCCCACTCAAGGATCAGAGTTCCGTTGTCCGACACCTTGCGAGTGTATGAGAGTGCCATCTCGTTGGTCTCATCATCCAGATTGGTAGTCCCAGTAGCGTTATAGCTATGATCGCTCAAGCGAAACGCAACCGTGGACTTGTGATCCAGATTATAAACAAGCTGGAAATACCAAGTCGTAAAGTCATCCTCTACAATAGTGCTAGTCACACCTAGACGCGGCATTGCATTGACAAGCTCGACATTACCCTGAACATACTCAGCCATCATAGCCCAATCATGATTGACACGATAATCCGCGCCAAAATTGATATAGGACATGGCACTATAACCTGCGAAACCAAGGCCTGCTACTGAGCTATCCCCACCGTTGCTGAAATAATTAAGATCCCATTTGAAATCCCCTTCAGCCGAACGTGAACCTACATGAAGCAAAAACCCGAAAGCATCATCTTCATTATTT
>CAZRLV010000379.1:0-1686 GCA_964600955.1 uncultured bacterium | reverse complement strand
GCCCCAGTGTTGAACCCAACACCAACAGGCCAATTCGTAAATGCTGGAACACCTCCTGCTGCTGCTCCAGGTGCCATAAATGCCCCGGCAGGGCTCAGGTGAGCATAGCCACCCTGAGGATTGGATTGATCCCCGTTGTGAACTCCCAGGCCCCAGTTCCAGTTTCCATCATCTGACTCGGTGGAGAAATAGGCTCCAGTCACCAAGCGATTTCCGTAGAGCATATCCACCAAGGAATTGCTTACGAAATAGGGATTGGTACGAAAAGCACCCGCGACCTCATGACCCCATGGAAGACCCATGCGACCCAGGGTCATGTCCCAGTCTGACCAGAGATCTCTCACATGCAGATACATATAATCGTTAAAATTTAGACCGTTGTCGGCTCCGCCGCCAGCAACACCCCCACCGCCTGCTTCACCACCGGTATAGACATTAGCCCGCGCGAAAAACGAGGTTTTAGGGCCAATATCTGCGGCCATGGCCAGCGCCAGGTAATCGCTGACAAACTCGGTTGCCCCTTCGGTGGGACTAGCCGCTGCAGCCAGTGCCGTGGTGCTGTTATTCGCAAAGGCATTTCTATAGCTACTATTATCCCCACCCATAACCAATGAAGCCATGGTTTGTCCCATAAACTTCAAGCGGCCTTGGCCCATGGGGATGGATACCCCCTGGGTTGGCTTTCCGTGCATGGAAGCCAGGTGGTTTCTCAACATGGCGATGGCGTCCGAGTTTTCCTCGATGCGCACTTCAATCACCTGCATTTCATCTGTGAGTTCGGTCATCAGGGAGTTGATGGTGTCCATGATGTCAGCATCAATGGTGCCACCCGCGGCCTGTGTTCGGCTCACGTGTTGTAGGGACTGGTAAACCAGTGCCGCTGCTTCATAGCGCGAAATGCGCTCGTTTCCGTCGAATCTTCCGGTTCCGGTTCCTCGGATTATTCCATGATCATAAAGATACTTGATCTTGGGATAGGCCCAGTGGCTGGAGTCGATATCCTCGAACGGGCTTGCTGCTATCAGACCTGAGGCCATAACAGACATGGAAAGAAAACCTGCGATTGCAAATTTTTTCATACCCATTTTCCGGATCATCGTAAAGAGCATTAACCGACTGTAATTATTTACCACTCGAAGCCAGATGAAAAAACGGCAAGTGTCCGTGTTTCCTTGCGTTTCTCATCCATTTTCGCGAGCTATCCCCACGGGTGCAAAAACACTTTCCCCGATGACCCGGTTCTCCTTTCTTAACCGCCCTGAGAAGAGTCTTTGCTTTGCGAGAACTTAACCTGAAGCGTTCCAGCATCCGCGCCCGCCATAAACAACGATCGCTACGACGAAAGAGCCCCGCCTCTTTCAACTGAGACGGTAGAGCTTTCAAGTCAAATGCGAGAACTAACCTCATCCCCGTTCTCGGAAAATGAAAGCACCGCATCAAGTCCGCTGAAAGGAGTTTTAAACAAGTTTAGAGCGAGGGAAACAAATCAAAGCGCAGAGCAGGAAAGATGTCTGAAGATGGGGAAATAGGAATCAATTGGATGAAGGAACTAGAAGAACTATCGGAACTAGAGCATTTTTCAAATTCTTGTAACCACTTCATGAATACAGCCTCAGAATATCAAGAATCCCCACCGCGTCATCCTGAACTTGATTCAGGATCCAGGGGTTAAGCCACGTGGCCTTG
>CAZRLV010000378.1:1491-3635 GCA_964600955.1 uncultured bacterium | reverse complement strand
GATGGCATTTGCGATACTCACAGGATCATCTGGGTCACAGAAAAAAACCGACTGTTTTTGTATTTTGGAGAGTACGTCTGAAAACATATGGTTAAATGACGGAATCCTAGATATCACCAAAGGGATTGAAAGAGCTATGGATTCCAAAGCCGTCACGTTTAGACCTTCACTATGAGATGGCATAACTGAACAATTCGAATTTTTAAGAATATCCAGTGCCTCCAAATGCGCCCTGACCCCAAGAAATGTGACTCGGTGTCCCACCCCCACACTCTGCGCAAATCCTTCAAAGAAATGTCGCAAGGGGCCATCACCCACCAGAAACAGTTGAAATTTATCTGGCAAGTAAGTTAGCGCACATAACAGATTCTTGTGATTTTTTTCTTTTACAAACCTTGCTAGGTGCACGATTTTGAATGACACATCTTCCACTTTACTGGAGTGGTGTACCTTCATTCCAGTCAGAAATTTTGAATCAATTCCATTTGCTATGACCACCCACCTACCTCTAATTATTTTCTTGTAGAATCTTGGGAGTTGGCTGTAAAGACAGGGATTCACAAAAACAATTCTAGCGGCCAACAATAAGGTAGGAATAATCATTAACCTATTTAACACAGAATCCTGATTCAGATTCCCATGTACTGTGTGCACATGGCGGCAACCGGACATCCGGCTAAGAAACGCAACAATCAGGGAAGATTTCGCATGATGGGTATGGTAAACACATTTTTCGTGGGTATGTGAGAGGTTTAGAAACTCCTTAAAGTCGATCAGTTCATGTCTAAGCCCCATATTTTTGTTCTGGAAGTTAACCCACTGCAGGGGCACACTCGTATCTGTTATTTTATTTACTACGTGAACGACGCTCAAATCATCCATTTTTTTGACCTCAAGCCTGAGAAACACAACTGCAATCAAGCACTATGACTGCATCATAGATTTCGTTCCTGACAAATGGCATCCAACCTGGAATAGACCTTGTCGAAATCGTACGCCATCGAATAGTACAACTGCCAAATTGAATATATAAGCATCGAGGTCACCGCTAGTAGCAACATATAAAACAGTGCATCGCAATAAAACATACGAAGGATTAGTGCAGTAACTACATAATAGTAGAGGAACAATTGCACACGAAACATTTTGAATACCTTAAAGTAATTTTCATACCGTTCATACGCGGGCAGGGTCTTGCACTGAATAACTGAGTAAACCTCGCCATGAGATAAATGCTTGTGCGAGAAAATCCTATACGGGGCCAACTGAGCCTCCTCAATATAGTTAGCAATAAACCCACCAAATGAAGTGATCGCAACCAAGTAAGGCGAGTCCATAGAAAAATGAATCCCTGTACCTAGGTAAAACAGAAAAAGGCTTACCCTATGATAAACCATATCTATTACACACGCTTTGATTGATGAAGTATCGTATAATCTGGCCAAATCACCATCTACCTTATCAAGCAAAAAAGCAAAAAACGACAGAGCTAAACCAATTAGATAATACAAATGTCCATCCATGACCATAAGCCCAAAGCTAGCTACAGACAAAATAAGCATCCCATAGGAAACAAAGCTGGGGCTAATCCCCATAAAGTAAAAACACTTGGTAATTGGAACAGACAGCAGACGATGGTAGTAATAAAGTCTATATGACTGTTTTTTGTCCGAATGACATAAAGAAACTATGTCAGCGCAAGACGCTTTTTTAGGCCCCATCACTAGTTCTTTAGAGTCGCAACAGGGTGCAGTATCAACCACTTCTTGAGCATACCCAACGATTCGTAGTGGGAAGTAACAGCCTCCATTAGATGATTATCTAAAACAGGATACACTTGCTCACTCATTATTTTTTTCGTACCTCTCTTGAAATGAATTTTCCTAGATGTGGATTCGCCCACATTCTTTTGATGAGCCCCATCAGTCCTTAAGCGTTGGATTATCGCCCCAATTCCATGATCATGGGTATTACTAAGAGGGGTGTCCGCCTCCATTGAGCAAAGACCAATGCACGAAGGTACATCATAAGATCCAGCGATAATTGTAGGTTTGCCAGAATAAAAACGCACCGCATTATGCCGACTAATAAATTCCCCATCTTCCATATAAATTGAGTTATGAGAGACATTCCAAATGAGCTCC
>CAZRLV010000378.1:0-1481 GCA_964600955.1 uncultured bacterium | reverse complement strand
CCCTTAAAAGGAGAAGCCTGACCAGGAAATTCGGGGCCTGGAGCTGACGGTAATAATATACGGTAATTTACGGTATTATCAATAATACCCCCTAAAAAATCGATTTTGGATCGATTTGACAGCGTCTCTGACAGCACAATATGTACCTAACTGATATGCATACCCATAGTTTGTTCCAATCTGTATGAGCTTGTAAAAATCTTTTCCAATAGGAGTATCGATGTGAAACGATTGATACTTATCTGGAACAAAAAAATTCTTCACAATGCTTTCAAATCCAAACTCCCTACGAAAGTTCTCAAAAAAGTGAAAATATAACTTTGCTACAAAGTAAAATAGCCTGTGTAGATTTGGTATCTTCTGGCGGTTTGAATACAACCTTAAAAGGTTACCTGTAAACGGCCCAGGACCCAAATGAGTCATTATTAGTAAATCGCCAGGAGTAAAGTCAAACCTTTTATGTGCAAGCCTTACCTGATCAACTGATTGAAGCTCCAAGAAGTGGTTCCCCCGAAAGTTTAACCCAAACTCAGCTCTACTAAACCTAGAATTCAAAAGAGCTTTGGGCACCAACCTGTCTACATCTTCATCTATTAAATCATCATTCAGCACCCCACCAAGCTCCATAGCTTCCAGCAAATCATCACTAAGACCATATTTTTTCAAAAGTGCAGAGGCACCATGCAAACAAACCTGGCGCAATTCTGCAATTGAAGGACTGTATTTAGTCATGGATAATCTATGCGTAGCCGCATGCATATTTATCTCTGCAAACAAGGCTTCAATTATTTCATCCGAAAGTTGGGTGCGATTAATAGGCAGCCTAATAATGGACATTCCATCATTGATCGCGACTGATGCAAGAGTGGGGATTAAATACTTACCCGTAGACACGGCAACACTGGAAGGGCCCTCCATTTCCGCCTTATAGTGCAAATCTGGCAAACAAATGTGCCCACGATACTCCGCCAAACTGGTTATCTGTGTGAGCAAATCCACTATTGTCTGCGACGCTTCATTAAAATAATGATGTTTCTCCATAGCCATTACAACCAGGGCATGGCTAAGCAACCTCAGTTGCGTCCATCATGCTGGAAATCCCCTCCGATAAACAAACCTTTGGTGCAAATCCGCCGGACGAAAGTTTGTCTCCGGATATCGTTGTTTCTGAAGTAAACTTTCTTATACGCATACTTGTGACTGGAAATTGTGTAGCGGTCATGTAGCCCAAGGCATCAAAAAAATGTCCGAAAATAATACCGATGAAATATGGAATGTGCTGCCTTTGAACAAAGTTAGGCACCAAGCCATACTGTGCTCTAATGATGCTTACTAACTCGTGCATGGACAGGTCCGGCTTATCGACAAAGTTATATAGATCATTTTTCGCTACGTCAAACTGAGAAATAATGAAATGGACCAAGTTTTCCACACAGCACAAGGACTTTTTGTTCGTACCGTCACCAACCATAAAAAACCTG
>CAZRLV010000377.1:0-3652 GCA_964600955.1 uncultured bacterium | reverse complement strand
TCGATAAAAGAGTTTTAATAGGACAGCCCTGATCTAGCCTTTCGTATCCATGAAATTCGCATAAGCGTATGAGTCCTCAACTTCATAGAGAAAAAATGAAGATAGAGAATCGAGTTTGCGTTCACCCTTGAGATATTTAATTTCTTCCGGTGAGGGGTCTATTCCTAGCAGAAGTTGCAGACGAATTCCATAGTGAACTCCGACTTCTTCTCCGTAGTTCCCGCGGCCTTGTGCGACCTTGGCGACAAAATCCTGCCAGGGAGTATCGTAGTCAGAGCTATTCATGCCGTGGTTGTATCCAGATAGCGCTTTCACCAGTCTTTCATTTTCACTGCTTGTATTTTTATACTTCAGGGATCGCCTAAAGGTAGACGCGAGGATCTTGGCCATGGCATGTAGGTTGTGCATAGGGATTTCAAAATTGGCTGGGACATTTTTTGAACCCTGGGCGCTACCGGTATGGTAAAAGGGCACTGAGACCAGGGTGTTAAATGGATAACGCCGATCATCAATGCGCTTAGAGGTTCGTAGAACATTGATCTTCATGTTTCGGTGGGCGCGGGTATTGATTTGCCCAAATCCTAGATCTCGGCTAATGATCTTCCCGCCTTTTTTATTGATTCCTGCGGTGATTTTTCCCCTCCCATTTTTATGGACACCGGCAGACTCCTGAATGATAATGGCCTTGATAATATTCGCGACACTGACTTGCTCTCCGTAGCGATTTGAAACCTGCGGTAGCACTTTGCAGTCTTTCTCATGGATTAGGGTTGCCACGTTTAGCCAATGTTTGAAACGAGGATTCATGACCGTGATAGATTTGTAGCGATTACTGCCTTTATTCATCCTCTTTATGGACGGGTGCAATTCACCTTCAGGAGGTCCAAGGTCCTTTTCTAAGTCTTGAATCTGTTCGAGTTGCAGATTGACCTGGGAGCGTAGAGCGGGCAGACTTTGCAGTGCTAAGAGGTCGTAGCGCCGCTCAAATAAACGATATGCAATCCGCTGTTTTATTTTCTTATGGGAAGCCTTGGCCTGGGGGTCGAGTTTCTTTAGTTCAGTAAATTCCCTGACTTTTTCTCGGATTTCGTGCATGGACTGCTGGGAGAGTTTTTGAAACTGCTGGCCGATCCCTTCTTCAAGCTTTTTGATCTGTTGGCGGGATTCTTTGGCTGAGAGTGTGGACTTAGAATCCCTGACCTGCGTGGCAAGGTCCGCTAATTCTTCCAGCGTTGACGCTTCATCAACCTGCTTTTTCAAAAGAGTGATCTGATTTTTATGAAACTCTTCACGATTGGACTGCAAAACCTCTTCTAGTTTGGATTGGTATTCCTTCTTGAATTCAGGGAAGACAGCCGACACCATTTTCAGGTATTGCCCCCGCAAAAACTCCACCAGTGAATTGTCTGTAATCCTTTCATGGGGGTCAAGCCTTGCCTGGAGGTTATGAACGCCTTTAATCATCACCATTAGAATTTGGTTCATTTGCGCGCGCTTGTCCCGAGCCAGATCTGGAACCGTCAGTTTTTGGCCTACTTTAAGGTTGGTGGTTTTCAGCTCGGATGCTACGTAAATCAGCGGCCAGAGGCGAAAGGCTTTGGAAGAGCCGACACTTGCAGAATAATGTTTACGTGCAATAGCCGAAAGTGTCTGTCCTGATCGAACCTTGACGGTTTTTCCTTTCTGTTCTACCAACGGGATGGGTACGGTGGCTTTATTGAACACGGGGTTTAGGGAAATTTGGACCCAGCGGCTGTTTGAGTCAAACCCAAGAAAGGGAAATTTTTCGCCTTTTTTAGCGGTGCGCAGCACTTTATGTGAAGTCCCGATTCCAGAGCGAATATTAGCGGTTCCCACTACCAGCTTGGCAATACCCGCCTTCTGATCGACGGTGACTAACCAACCGGCAACCCACGCCTCCTGTGCGCTCTTCGAGGAAGATGAACCCGTAGGTTTTTGAGCAAAGCTCGAAGAGGCCTTAGCCCCTTGCCCCCCGGAAGACTGATTCAAATCATCAAAAAAACCCTCAGAAAATCCAGGGGAGATCAAAATTAATATGAAGAGCGTTATACGAAACATTTCAATTAAACCACCGTCATGCCGGACTCGATCCGGTATCCATCTTTCTCTTCATTCGCGATCCATGCTTCCACCATCATTATACGAGATTTATCACGAAAAGTTCCCACATTTTTCCCCACAACAACACTGGTCATCCTGACTGGGGGAACCATCTTAAATTCCTCAACAACTGGATTCACCTCAAGCGCAAGTAAACTTCACGGCCCAAACGCTTTGCCCTCTCCAGTTCTATCTGAGCAACAAGCGCTCCTCTTGTTTTTGGAAGATTTTTCAATATCCTTTGATAAATAGAAAACCCTGTCTCAGGCTTTTGCAATTTGAAATGAAAATTGGCTTTAAGGAGCAGTACCCTTGCAAGCTCTTCTTGCTTTAGTGAAGCTTGCAGAAGAAACAGAGAATCCTGCACGAGGGCCTTTTCCAAAAACTGAAGCGCCGTCCCATATTCTTCAAAATCCTCCTGGTCCAAGAAGTATTTAAGCTCCTGATGATACCCACGCAGTCCAGGGGCCCTTATCAAACGCTCCTCTCCCAGCTTTAGAAACTTCTTATCTAGATGGAATTCATTTTCAATCTGTGAGCGTGGCGGACTGGGGTCAAGAGGGTCGACAAAATCATAGCGAAATAGGATCGACTCCCGGGGGACTGTAAAACTTGATCCCTCTCGTAGCGGTGTCTCATGTAATAAAACAGGCTCTGAAGAGCTTGAGAAAAAGACTTGAAACGCCTTCAGTTTAGGGGAGCCTTTGTCCTGAACTTTAATAAGGTAGAAGTTTTTATTCAGACTAAAAACTCCGGTAACTTGTAAGTCATCATCCAAAAATACTGGGATCTCAAGCTTACGGTGTTTAAACTTTACCTTAGTGAAACCGGGATTTTGTGAATCAATGACCTGGGTCCACCCCAGCTCAGCAATCTCAACAGCGCCCAAAGTTGAAACTCCAACTAAAATAATGAATAAAAACCGCATCACCGTATAATACCCTACGAATTCACAAAAGCAGAGGATACCTCCAAAAGGTTAAATCCCTGATATTCAAACCTTGTCATACCACCATCTATACCAATGGTGTTTAGTTAAGCCCTAGAGCATTTTACAAACTCTTGTGGCCAGTATGATTCAGTATTGTCACAAGCCTCGTAAAATTCTATCTGCAACTGAGAATCCAGGAGTCAGAATCCAGAATTCAGAATGAAGAAGAAAAACTCCACTGCGTCATCCTACGGCTTGACCGGGGGATCCATCTTCTCTTCTATTTTTCCTTGACGACTTGAATTCTTGAATTCATGACGCATCGCATATTGGAGTCCACAACAACAATATCTCGCAACTGCATTCTGAATGTGGTTATATTTTTTTGTAAAATGCTCTAGAAGTGCAGGAATGCCCCAAAATATCGTCATGCTGAAATCGATTCAGTATCCATCTTCTATCTCGTAAGAGTCCCATGTGGCTGAATTCCTGGTTCCTGAATCAAGTTCAGGATGACGCGGTGGGCTTTCCTCATTCCATTGCTTCTATTGATTCATCATCTCTCCTACCTTCTTCTATACAAACCTTTAAGCCTTAACA